>JBKBIU010000300.1:0-2027 GCA_046294065.1 Pseudothermotoga sp. | reverse complement strand
CCATAAATACTCGAGGAGGTGATCTAATGAAAGTAAAGGTTCAAGTTGATATCAAGAGATTCATTGAAAATGGAGATTTCAGAACGTTGAAAACGATATTAACACAACAAGAACCTGCCGAGATACTTGAAATGATAGAAGAACTTCCACCAGATGAGAAAATAATAGTATTCCGCCTTCTTCCTAAAGACCAAGCTGCCTTGGTCTTCAGTGAGCTCGAGACTGATGATCAAATAGCCCTGATCGAGTTATTCAAAGAAGAGAGATTAAGAGAAATCATATCTTCCATGGATCCAGACGATAGAGCTGAGCTCTTAGAAGAGATGCCAGCAAATGTTGTAAACAAATTACTTTCCTATCTAACTCCAGAAGAAAGAAAGGTCACTTTGTCTTTGCTCAACTATCCTGAGAACTCTGCAGGTCGTTTGACAACTCCCAAATGCCTCGAATTGCAGCCTGATATGACTGTCAGTGAGGCTTTAGAGAAGATCAGGAAGGAAGGTAAGGACAAAGAGACAGTTCATTTAATGCCTGTGATAGATAAGTCGAGAAAATTGCTCGGTACCTTAGAATTGCAGGATCTGATCTTCGCGGAACCAACGGCCTTAGTTGAACAGATAATGAATTCAGAACCTGTCTTTGTGCATGCTACTACAGATCAAGAAGAAGTTGCTCAAATAATGAGAAAATACGACCTCTTTGTCGTGCCTGTTGTAGATAGTGAACAAAGATTGATAGGCATTATTACGATAGACGATATCGTGGATGTGATAGACGAGGAAGCCACAGAAGATATTCAGAAAATGAGTTCCATAGTTACCACCGAAGAACCATATCTTCACGTGAGTGGATGGAAATTGATTTTTAGAAGATTACCGTGGCTCGTAGCATTGCTTCTGATTGAAAGTGTCAACGGAAGTGTCATAGCAAAGTTTGAACATTTCCTTGCATCGTTACCCATTGTTGCTGCTTTTATGCCAACTATGATGGATACGGGAGGGAACATTGGTTCACAAATCTCGGCACTCGTTATTAGAGGTATGGCACTTGGAGAAATTAAACCACGAGATTGGTGGAAAATTATCCTACGTGAAGTATTAATTGGCTCTATTCTTGGGATCTTACTTGGTGTAACTTTATTTTTCAGATCCATGATGATCAGTTCATCTATCAAGGTCGGATTGGCTGTTTCTCTAGCTTTGATGGTTGTTGTGATTTTTGCCAATGCTTTGGGTGCTTTTTTACCGTTTCTTGCACGATTGATACGCATCGACCCTGCAATCATGGCTGGTCCGTTGTTGACAACTATAGTTGATGTGACAGGGATTATCATGTATTTCATGATAGTTCATATGATGGTTGGATGATTTTGACTTTTTTTGTTCAAGGGCGTATAATCTTTTAAGCCCGAAAGGGGTTATTTCGTTTTTGTAGGGAGGAGTTGTATCATGAAAGGTACTGTCAAGTGGTTCGACCCCAAGAAGGGGTATGGTTTCATCACAAAAAAGGAGGGTGGAGATGTTTTTGTCCACTGGTCAGCTTTAGAAATGGACGGCTTCAAGACCCTCAAGGAAGGTCAGGAGGTTGAATTTGAGATTCAAGACGGTCCAAAGGGACCTCAGGCAGCCCATGTGAAGGTTGTTAGGTAACGTTAAACCTGACCATAATTAAAGCCCCGCACTTTGGCGGGGCTTTTTATTTTCAAGATTGAGTTTTAGAACCTTATTGACAGATTTACCCCCACAGGTACCGCCGTACAATTATTAGAACCATAGGTTCTCATTTCAATGCCTGCACCAGCTCCTAAAGCAAAATCACCCACATCAAAAGTGTAAAGAACCCCTATTCCAACCACATATCCCAAGTTGGTGAAGTTCACCAAACCAGGTATTGACAGACCACCGTAACCTTTGATCGTTAATGATGAAAAATCACTGATTGGCAAATTGTACTTTGCTGCGACTAACAAGTCGAGTGCATAGACAGTATTGACAGCAAAGAAATTTGCAATTGTACTGGTGGAATCG
>JBKBIU010000299.1:0-2027 GCA_046294065.1 Pseudothermotoga sp. | reverse complement strand
CAGCTTTTATGGAAAGGAAACTCGGTGTGGCATCGAGCATGTCGGTAATATTGTTCCTGATCCTGTTGGCTCTCTCACTACTGCAGTTCAAGATCTTGGAGGAGAAACAATGAAAAAAAGAAAGAGAGTTCTGTTGGTGATTCTCAATCTCACTGTATATACTTTTGCCATCTTTTACGTTCTTCCTATAGTCTGGACTGTGTTTTCGAGTTTTAAAGAAGAAGCTGATCTGTTTTCATGGCCTCCTCGGTTGATAACCAAGTTGACTCTCGTCAACTACAAGAACGTTTTCTCGAAGACTCAACTGCCGCTATTTATCAGAAATTCTTTCTTTATATCGATCTGTGCCACTGCCTTAACCGTTTTGATAAGTCTGATGGGTGGTTATGCCTTGGCAAAGTATCAGTTCCGTGCTAAGGGTTTTGTTTCTTCCTTTACCCTATCGATGCTTATGATTCCCCTTCAAGTGATAATGGTACCGATTTATTTGGTGCTGTCAAAGATAGGTATGATAAATACATTGTGGGGACTGATAATACCACCTTCGGCAACACCTACGGGTATCTTTCTTGCACAGAGGTATTTACTGTCCGCGCTCCCAGATGAGATTTTAGAAAGTGCAAGAATCGACGGGGCAGGAGAGTTAAGGATATTTTTCAAGATCGTTCTGCCTCTTTCCACACCACTTATCGCAGCTCTTTCTGTACTGTCTTTCACATGGAGATGGAATGATTTTCTCTGGCCATTGATCGTTGTCGGTACGCCAAAACTGTATACTGTTCAACTAGCTTTGGGTATGTATGCTGGTGAGCACATAGTACAGTGGGGACCTTTGTTAGCCATGACTACAATTTCAATGTTGCCCGTCTTAGTTGTTTTCCTTTTGCTTCAGAAGTACTTTGTAAAAGGCATCACCACAGGGGCAATAAAGTGAGGAAGTGAATTCCTTGGACTACAAAATCTTGGAAAATGGCCTTGTTTCATACACAAAAGCTGTGAACAGTTATGTGCTTTCCAATGTTACTGAGAGCTTTGTGTTAAAGGGTGCAAAGCCTGACAAACTGTACTCTTCGAAAGAAGGTTTACTATTACAGTTTTCAAAATCAAATTTCAAGGAACCTTTAACAGCACAGTATTGGCCAAATGGATGCAGCTTCCAAAAAAATGGAATGAGCTGGTCCTTTCTCACCTCTGACAAAGCAAGGTCCATTCTGTTGATTGTAAACGGTCTAAGAAGAGTTGAGCTTTGTTTTGAAGTACCACTCAAGAGAAGTTTCAAAGTACCCTTTCTTGAGCCGGTAGACTTTGAAAAGCCGCTGGAGGTTACTGTCTCAAAAAGATCGATAAATTTCTCAAATCTTTTGAAAATAAGCATTTTGGAAGGAAAAATTGTGGACTTTGTACACAAAGATGGCAGGATTTTTGAACTAATAGTTGAGAGTAACGACAGTAATTTGGTCAAAATCTCTTTTGGTGAAGACACTTCAGCCGATGGTTCTGAAGAAAATGAAAACAGAGTGTATTTACGAAAACTTGTTGAATACTGTCCACCAGGCTTGAACAATTTGGAAAAGTCTTTGTACTTGTTTGCATTGCATACGGCAATTTCTTGCTGGAAGGATTTCGGTGTTGCCATGGCCTTATCGGCAGGTAACAACTACAGTTTTCCTCCGAGAACCTATTTCAGAGATGGCTTTTGGACATCGCTTACACTTCTTCGGAGTAACCCAGGAATCGTCAGAAAGCAGATCCTTGCTTTAGCTCAAGGAGTGCACGAAGATGGTTGCCCAAGTGCAGTGATGTTTTTGAACGACGATGAGAGGAAATTACTGAAAGATTTCATACCAAAATCACCACAGCTTGCAAAATTCGTTAGGTACGAAAATGATTGGTGGTCAGACCATCACGATTCTGGTCCATTCTTTGTTTTGTTGGTTTATGAATATCTCAAAGTCACCGGTGACGTGTCAATTTTGTTCGAGAAGGTTGATAAAAAGACTATCTTAGAAAAGTTAGATTTGATAACG
>JBKBIU010000033.1:0-10396 GCA_046294065.1 Pseudothermotoga sp. | reverse complement strand
TTGCCTTTGTTTTGATTCATGTTTGAGCAACTGCGCAGCTTTCTCCAACCGAGCTTCATCAAATCTTATCAGAAAATTATCTATGATCAGTGGTATAGAATCTTCAGGCTGCAATGTATTGTAAAGTGCTATTTTATAGCAAAGCAGCAATTGGTCTAATGTGGCGCGACTGAGCGCATCGGTTATATCTGCAAACTGATTTCTTACGAAAAATCTCACAGAAAGATCCTTCTCGACAAACATACTCTGGGATAGATCAGTGAATCTACTGAATAGATCTTTCAAAAGCATCGAGAATTTCTCTGTGTAAGACCCCGTTAGACGATCTAATTCATCCTCCAAAAACTCTTTCACCTGCTTTGCCTGATCTCTGAGTTTTGAGTATGCCCTCTTTTCCAACTTCTTCAAAGAGAGCTGATGTATCTGAGCTGCAATATTCGGTGAAAGATCGATCTTAGAGATCTGCTCGTCGACCTTTCTGATTTTCTCGCCCAGATCCTCTTGCTTCCTTGATAGATCGACCAAGGACTTCTCAACTTTCTTCTTTTCGTCTAAAAGCTGTGCGAGTTCTTGATAATCCTGTGCTAAAGCGATGAGATCTCTGCCTTTGAATTTTTCCTGAATCCTGAGCACCTGGTTTATTCTGTACTGGATCTGCTCTATCTTTGAGCCTCTCTCAAAAGCCTGTTGAAGTTCTTGCAAATCTTTTATTCCAAGGGAATTAATCTGTGAAAGATATAGCGTTGATAGATGTGACCGATCCTCTTTCGCCTTTTCAAGATCAACTTTTACTTGCTCAACAGATTGTTGAATTAAGAAATACTCCAGCTGTTTTCTTTCAAGATTCTCAACAAGCTCATTCAGCCTCAGTATAACACTGGGAAGGTCCCTAATATCTCTGACTCCAAATTGTTGAAGTTCACTCAGCAACGCTGCTTCCTCTAAAGCAACCTTTTCTTTGAGTCTTTCCATTTTTTGATCTTCGCTCAACCACTTACTGTATTCCTCGTATGCCTTCTTCAGCTCTTCCATACTGCTAACGCCGAAGGTACTCAGAATGCGCTGAACGGCAGACTGTTTTTTCTTTTCAATGGAACGAAATTCAAGTTGAAGTTTTATCTTCTGTTCATCTTCTTCTTCAAGCTTTTTCATCGTTCTACTGAACAGGAAAAAGAAGATAACTGAGGTCACGCCAGCGGTTGCAGAGATGTAGAACCATACAGGGTTAACCAGCAATCCAAATGAAACTGCAGTCGCTGAGAAAATCAGGGCCACAAAACTCAAAAGACGTTCCCATTTGGCACGAATCCTGTGTCTTGAGATTTCACCCTCGATGAATTGCAGTTTGTTGTTTATTTGTCTCATTTCCAGTTCTATAGAAGTAGGTATCTCAGTCTCAAGGGAGCGTAAAATTCTGTCTCCCTCGCGCTTGAAAATCTCCCAGTTTGAGCGATATCTTTCCTTGTGTTTTTCAAGTTGCTCTAACTTGTTTTCAAGAACCCTGTAACTCAGTTCAAAATTCTTTATTCTCAACTTCACCTTTTCTATATCCTCTTGCCAGAAAAGCTTATCTTGCAAGTCCTTTATTTGATTCTCTACTTGTGAACGCTTATTGAGAAGTTCCTGGATTTTGCTCTCAAGTTCCTTACAGTTTTGTTCGGCATTCTCAATTTTCTGTCTCAGCTGCACAATTTCTGTATATTTTTTCACATCGATGATCGGCAACTGCCTTTCTACACTCAACATCTCTTGGAGTTCCTCTAATTGTTCCTTCAATTGCTCATCGATCTCTTCTAACTCTTGTGTGATCTTGAGATTGATATGTTCCATTTCATCAAGCAGTTCTTGTTTCCGTTTGAGAAGATCGCTCAGCTCCTTTTCTGCATTAGATTTTTCTCTAGTGGATTCAAAGAGCCACTGTCTACGTTGCCGAAAATCTTCAACCTCTTTTTCCAAAAGCTCTATCTGCTGATCCAGACCCTTTTCAACCTCTAACAATCTCTGCTCAAACTCTGGTTGCCTCTTCAGAAGCATCGAGATCCTTTCAGCTTCTTCAAGCTGCGCCATCTTTTTCTTCAATCTCGCTACGATGGTTTCATCTGTTGGGAGCAGTTCCATGATCTCCTCTTCGTCAGAAAGCAGGGCAACCGACTCAACGTACCTTCGATCCAGTAAAGGTTGCTGGATCATTACTTCCTGGTCCTTCTCGCTTTCAACAACCAAAGATCCCCCAAAATCGTTGAAATCCCAGGGTTTGTAACGATGTAGTTCATCTTCCGTAAGTCCGCCGAGTCCTGCCAATATAAATCTATAGAGCGTAGTTTTGCCAGACTCATTTGGACCAAAAACGATGTTGATCCCATCTTTGAATGTTACTCTGTAGTTATGGAATTTTCCAAAACCTGTTATGTTCAAATCCTTTATTTTCAGAGTACTCACCCCTCACAGAAATCTGACAGATGAATTAGGAAGCACAGGGCGCTCTGGGGTATTTTTTCACTCATTCTTCTTTCAAATGTATCTTTCGGATTTCTACAGACAAAGGGAATCTTGTTACCAAACAACTTTGCCCTTTCTGCCTCAGAGAAGGTTACAAAGTTGGACAGGTAACCAACCATGCCTTCTGGAAGATTCTGTGGGCTTTCCAATGATCTTGAGATCAAACCTCTGACAGAACTTTCCACGACCTGCTGCACACCATCTTCCAACAAAAGAAAAACTGGTCTGTCTGTCAAAACTGGGTTTGAAGATAGATCTGTATCCAATTTTTCTTTCACTGGTTGGATATTTGGTAGTCTCAGATCATCCAAAAGACCATCACTCTGATAAACCTTCAAAGTCTTTGGCACTAATGAAAGAATCGCAACAATCTGATCTAAAAGAGCAAGATCACCAAAAAGATCGATCGCTATATGTTCATGGGCATCGAATCTAAGAAACTCTAGAAAGATCTGCTTTTTTACACTGGTCACATGCTCATATTCTAAAGGAAATTCAGCATCTTTTGAATCATATAGCCTTAATCCCATCAAATAAATCTTCTTCACACTCATCACCTACTTGAAATCAATCTTGTATAGAGCATAACCATAGCCCTTCAACCTACAAATCAAAGTTTTCGCCGGCTGCTCCTGTTGCCAAGCCGATCCATTCCAAAACCGAACACTTTGAACATCTAAGACTTTACCACAGGTTTTTTCAAGCTCAATTCCTATTTCTCTTTCCCTTTCATCGAGATTGGCAACTACGACGATGGACTCGGAATCTTTCCAGTATGAGATATTGGCTGTTTTCCCATCTTGCCAGGTTAGATACACTGGCTTGTATTGACCGCCGATGATCAAATGGGAAAACTGATTTCTCAGGCGAAGGATGCCAGATAGATAGTTTAACATATCTGAATCTTTCCAATGCATCACATAATGATCAAAAAAGGCAAGCTTTCCTTGAAACTCATCTTCGCAACTCAGTGTGAACCTTCCACATGCATCGTTGTCAAGGCCTAGATTCATGGGTTGAGTTTCCTCGATTTCTTGGCCCGAATTTATCATCAAGACTCCGTTGGGCAAGAAAGCACAAAGAAATGGTATCAGATACCTGAATCTACCATTTTCCCTGTGGGCGATTCTTGGGGTATCTGGTGTCTCTGCACAAGCCATGTAAGGAAGTTCCACATTCATAGATACTGACTGGGTAAATTCATAAGTCTTTTCGTGAACTCTTGGAAGCATCCACCAACTGTTTCCTATTATGACATCATAACCAGCCTCTTTTGCTTCTTTTGCTCTGTGCATTTCAAGTTCTTCAGCCACAAAAACAAAAGAGGGATCATACTCTCTTGCGCTCTTGATGATCATCTGTTCAAGTTCATCTGGCAAGGCATGGCCCATATCAAGCCTTATGCCATCTATACCAAATCTCTTTTGAAAGTATGGAATCACCGAGGCGATGTACGTCCAGAGCTCTTTGTTTTGAATTTTACCTGGAAAACGACTTGCCTTTATCACATCAAACAATACATAAGGAGCTTGATTTTTTTTGATCTTTCCTTCGCTGGTCATTGGGTGATCAAGATACAACCTCAGGAAAGTCACATCGTCCCAGGTAGGTTGTGGATCATTTATCCAGTCTGAAAAACCAGGCGCCGTAACTAAACCAAAATGCTTTGCTATATTGTACATAAAGTTGTCCTCGTTTGACTCTTTCTTTATCTTCTCCCACCTTTCAGCATCTATAGTTTTAGGATCAAAAGTGAATTTCTGTAGGTGGTTTATAACTTGCTCCTGGTCATAGATCTTTCTCATGTTTTCAAAGTCTGGCTGACAAAAGCCAAGGTGCGGAATCTTAGGTGGTTTGTAATCTGCCAGCTCATCAACCTTGATCCAGTAGAACCAATCTGGATGTTCAAGAATAAGATTGCAGTCTCTCGCAGCTGTTCTTGGGATGAAGTCGAGTATTACTCTGATACCCAATATATGGCATGCTTCAACAAAGGCAGAGAATTCATCTTCCACATTCCAGCCTTCAAGTAGTGGATCATGATAAGCTGGATCTATCTTCAGAAAATCTTTGACAGAGTAAGGAGATCCTATCTCACCCTTTTTGAAAATCTGGCTGCTCTCTGTCACTGGTAGAAGGTAAAGCACGTTGACACCAAGCTTCACAAGATGTGGCAACAGGGCGATCATTTTCAAGAATGTACCAGATTCACGATATCCAAGGATGTCGTCCTGTTCAAATCTCCCAAAACCCTTGTGATTGTAAGCAGCTGTGGTTCTGACCAACGAAGAGTAAATGACGGCTTCCTTGATCCAATTTCGATCGGTTATACCATTTTGCAAACTCAACGACTGTCTGTAATCTTTCTTGTCATGTCTTTGTTCACAGATCCAGTTGATTATAGATTCAAAGTATGAAGCTGGTTCCACGAAGACTCTTTCACCATCTCCCCTTACTTCCTTTTTGTATCTTTCAAAGAACCATGCCTTTGGTATACAATAGTCAGGTTTCTTTCTTGGTTTTATAGATATGCTCTCGATCACTTTTTCACCCTCTCTCAAAAGCTCTCAAGGTATTTTTTCTGCTCAACGGAGAGCTCATCGATTTTTATATTCATTGCATTCAGCTTCATCTGAGCAACTTTTTCATCGATCTGTGTTGGGACAGAATAAACCCTTGGTTCCAGTGTCTTCGTCGATAAGTAGATCAGGGACATCGCTTGAAGAGCAAATGAAAGGTCCATTATCTCCACTGGATGACCGTCTGCAGCTGCCAAGTTCACAAGCCTTCCTTCACCAATCAAAAAGAGTGTTCTTCCATTGGGCATAACATATCCAACAATATTTGGGCGGGCTTCGAACTTTTCAATGCACAAATGTTCAAGGGCTTTGACGTCTATTTCCACGTTGAAATGTCCTGCATTGGCAAGAACGGCACCGTCTTTCATCTGTAAGAATTCTTCAATAGATATAACAGAGATGTTGCCAGTGACGGTGACAAAGAAATCACCTATCTTGGCTGCTTCCTTCATCTGCATTACTTCGAAACCTTCCATGACTGCCTCCAATGCCTTTATGGGATCGACTTCTGTTACGATAACTCTTGCACCAAGGCCTCTTGCTCTCATCGCCACACCTTTACCACACCAACCATACCCAGCCACAACAACGACCTTTCCGGCGATGGCAAGGTTGGTGTTTCTCATTATACTATCCCAGGTAGACTGGCCCGTACCGTAGCGGTTGTCAAAGAGATGTTTTGTGAAGGCATCATTTACGGCTATGACGGGTACCTTTAACTTCCCTTGGTCTTGTAATGCACGAAGTCTCCTCAGACCTGTTGTCGTCTCTTCGGTAACTCCTCTGAGGTTTACAAGCACTTGAGGCATTTCAACGTGCGCAGTAACGGTAAGATCGGCACCATCGTCTAATATCAGATTTGGCTTTGCTTCAAGAACACTATAGATACCTCTCATATAGACAGTTTCATCGCTTGTACGTTTTGCAAAAACATTCAATCCATGTTCCTTGAGCGCCTCGGCAACATCGTCCTGTGTGCTGAGTGGGTTGCTCCCAGTTATGAAAACCTCTGCACCAAGCTTTTTTAACAGCAAAGCCAGGTAAGCAGTCTTCGCCTCCAGATGAATCGACATACCTACCTTCATTCCATTCAACGGCTTTTTTGTGACATATTCATTTTCAACAGAATTCAAAAGTGGCATGAACCTACCCACCCAATCAATTTTTTTCTGACCAAGGTTCATAAGATCACCTCACAAAAATTTTCTGACCAAATCTATGGCGTTTTTTGGACAAACTTCATGACAAACATAACATCTTATACACTTATTGTAATCGATAAAATACTTTGAAACTTGAACTGCTTGCGCGGGACATCTTTCCTCACATATTCTACATTGGATACACCTTCTTTTGGAAATCTTCGGAGCTCTCACGATGCTTCTTATGAATCTTTTCAGAAAATTTGGAACAGGCAGTGCTTGCGCCGTAACCGGTAGTTCTATCTTTGAACTCCAATCACCATCTATTTCATAAGAAGGTATCAAATGCCTCTTTTGTGCTTCTTTTAAAACATAGATCATCTGAGGGTCAACAGACAGTCTTTCACAGATCGCGTGATCAAGGGCAAAGGCACTTTCACTCACTGCAATTACTCCGAAATCTTTCAATTTACCGTTTGCTGGACCATTCCCTTCCATTCCCACAACACCGTCTAAAACCGTTAGAACTGGGTTGACAAGAAGATGAACATCTACAAGCAGTGCGGCAAAGTTTTCATTTGTACCACATCTTATATGCCATTTGGACTTTTCAATACCAGGCACGCATCCAAAAGTGTTCTTGATACCAAGTGTTAAAATCATTTGTGAATGAGTCTTGAGTTTTGCAATGTTCACAACTTTATCTGCATTCAGAACCTTTGAACTTATCTTTATTTTCTTATAGACTTGACCGTCTACCTCAACAGCATCATTTAGTTCAACTATGGGAACAGAATATTTTTCACAAACCTGCGCGATGCCAGATTCATAGGCTGCTCTTTGGATACTCGCCGAGGCGGGACTGTCAGCAACAACAGGTTGCACTTTAAGAGATATCAAAAACTTCAAAAGGCTTTCCACAACGGCTGGGTGTGTTGTAACACCTTCTTGTGGTTTTCTTGCAGAAAGGATATTGGGTTTCACCAAGACCGTCTCTTGTGGTTTGAAAAGCTTGGAATAATTCTTCAAAACTGGTGGTAAGATATCCTCAACTTCATCGTATGAATTACACCTTCTTAAAAAGACCTTCAAAAAACTTCCTCCTCTCTTTGAATATTCTACTTGAATTTGGTTAACATTCGTGTTTTAACCCTCACAGAAAGGTATGATTATACCAGAGGGTGATCTGTTGACACAGACAATCGTGAACCAGGTTTTAATGATATTCTTTCTGATTGGTTTTGGATACTTCTTAAGGAAAATAAAGATAATGAACGACGGATTCACCAAAGGTGCTACCGATCTGATAATATATGTCACACTGCCTGCAATGGTACTCGCTTCAATGGATAGGGATTTTTCAAAAGAGTTAGCTTCAAATGGTATGACGATTTTCCTCTTTGGTGCCTTGATGTACACAGTCTTAGCTACTCTGGCATTTATATTTGTGAAACTTAGGAAAATAGATCCACAAGACAAAGGTGTCTATCTGTACATGGTGATCTTTGGCAATGTCGGCTATCTTGGATATCCTGTGGCAAAGATTGCCTTTGACGATCTTGGAGTCTTTTATACGGCATTTTTCAATATATGGTTTCAGCTTCTCACTTGGACTTTAGGTGTAAAGGTGATGTCCAAAAGCAAGATAAAGATCGGTAAGTTGATCCTAAATCCTGGCCTTTCTGCAACATTACTTGGTGTGATGATCTTCTTTTTCTCTTGGGATATACCCGTTGTTTTGAAAAGCACTTTAGAGACTGTGGGAAGCATGACTGTCCCTTTGGCAATGTTCATCATCGGGGCATTTTTGGCGGATGCAAAGTTTTCAGATTTTCTAACAAAAATCGATCTGTACTTTGCCTCGATACTCAAATTGGTTGTAGGTCCTTTAGTAATTGCATTGATATTGTACAAAATGGATTTACCATTGATTATCAAATCTATTCCCATAATAATGAGTGGTATGCCTTCGGGTGTTAACACGGCTATCTTTGCCAAGATGTTTGATAGGGATTACAAATTGGCGTCTCAGGGAGTGGTGCTTTCAACGGCGCTCTCCTTGATAACCCTTCCAATCTTAATGACGTTGGTACTCTAAAGATCTTTTCTCATATAATACTGTTAAGGGGGGATCGCTGTGAGGGTGATATACCTTCGCCTGCTGTTTTTTTTGCTCGTGATCTTTCTCATATCCTCATGCGTCATAATTGTAGAAAAAGACCCTATGGAGCAAGCTGCTAAGAGTATCGCAACTCAACTTGGTTTACCTGAAACGAGTCAATCGACAGACGACAGATTCATAATCTTTTTCGCAGCAGAGCTCACAAGTGGTGACACAGTATCTGTCGATGATCCTTTTAAGAGCTTATCTAAACCCTTCCCAAATCAAACAAAATGGCTTTTTGTACTCGATAAGAACCCACTTGCCAAATTTGCCCATGACGTAGCTTATATCTATATAGACCAAAACTTCGAAATTTTAGAAAGTCAAGATGCTCAATGGATGCCCGTTGTGAACGACCAGCCTATATTCTTAGGAGATATATACAGCGCTGCCTATTCTAAGATCAAATGGAAGAACTTTGAATTGACTGTGCCAGAATCTGTTCCTATAGGGGAACTGGTTGCCACTGTGCCCGATAACTGTGCCCTTATAGTCAACGGTAACAATCCCGAACGTTACCCTGATGTTGGAATCTCAAAAGACAAGGAGCACATGGAACAGTTTTACAAAAGCCTTTATGGTGAGAATGCAGTGAGAGCCCTTGAATATCCCAACAATACCGTAGAAGACTTTGAAAATTCAATCAACGTACTTGTTCAAGGTGGAGCCAAATCCATAACAGTTTATATTTCATCCCACGGGTCAATAAACGCTTTGGTTATGGGTAACACCAGAATGACACCTGAGCAGTTGCGAAGCATCATCTTTAACCATCCTCAAACAAAATTTTACGTGATCATCGATGCTTGTCATTCAGGAAGCTTCATAGATGATCTTTATTATGATGGTCTTAACAATTTATTGGCAATCATGACGGCAACCGATGAGATTCATCTTTCCTATGGTGACTGTGACGGGAAGTACGACCCCAATCGATCAGACAGTGGAGGTGAATGGACAAGCGGCTTTTACGAAACTTTGGTTGCTTGTGCATCCTTTCGAATGTTCTGGGATTTGATAGAATACGTTGCATCAATTTATTGTGTTCAGGTAGAACAAGTTCTTTATAAAATGGCTTACGATGGAGCTTATGAACTTGACTGTACTCGCATCGCGGAACTTTCTTTTCCACAATACCGTGGTTGGAGCCCAAGTAGCCAGATAATTCAAGAAAAATGAACCTCTTGTCATGAGGGAAGATATGTGCTAAAATCATTTTCAGTGCCGAGGTGGCGGAACAGGCAGACGCGACTGACTCAAAATCAGTTGAGGGATGACCTCGTGCGGGTTCAACTCCCGCCCTCGGCACCAGTGAAGCACCACCTTGCTGAATCATCTTGTCAAAACCCCTACGTTTACTGGTACAATTTCAATTAAGATCATTTTAATCACAGGAGGATAAAAATGGTTCAAAGGAGATATTTTGCCAAATCTTTAGCCTTAATAACTTTGATAGGTGTATGTATCTTGATCTTTGCCCTTTTTGTCATATTGAACGTCTTCGGCAAGACAAACACTATCATCAAACAAGACATGTTGCAACAAGCCAATGATAAATTGAACATAGCTTTTCTTTTGGTCAGGCAACATTATGAAAGTTATATCAATGGGGTCTTTGATGAACCTAAAGCACAAGCGATGACCAAAGCCCATCTGGAAAACCTCTTCTATGGTCCTGAAAACCTTGATTATTTCTGGGTTCTGAGTAAGGATGGGATTTTGATAGCACATCCGTATTTAAAGGATTACATCGATAAACACTACACAGAGGTAGATGACCCAATATTTCAAAAGACTGTTGCAACAATACTACAGAAAGCAAAAGAGAACAGATCTTATGTAGAGTATGAATTTTACAAATATCAAAGCAAGGAGTTAGAGAAAAAAGTTAGTGCCATAAAGGTCTTTGAACCATGGGGTTGGATCGTGGGAACTGGTTATTACAAAAGCACCCTTTTGGCAAAGATCAAAGCCATTCAAGACAACTTGATAACAGCCACAGCCATATTCTT
>JBKBIU010000032.1:0-10453 GCA_046294065.1 Pseudothermotoga sp. | reverse complement strand
CTACTGACTTACCACAGGAAAAACTGGCTTCTGATAGCTTTTCTCTTAGTTCTGGGCTCTTTTGCTAGGTCAGATCATATGTTATTCGCTGCTTTAATCTATACTTTGTACAACTTTGAATTTAACAAAAGAGGATTTTTTTCAAAGCAAACCGTCAAATCCTTGATACTACTTTCTATACCACTTCTCATAACTTACGTATTGGTCAAAATCATGTTTTCGCATGCTACTTATTACTCAAGGCTATGGCAGATATGGGAAAATTTAACAGATCCATGGGCATGGATATTATTTGGCGCATTCATAGCAATACCGCTTCTTTTTATTGATGGTCTGCGAAAGACGGAATTTTTTCGCAGAACGTATCTATGGATGATACCATTCTTCATCATGAACTTCCTCGTTGGAAGGATTATAGAAATAAGAATTTTTCTGCCCATGTTTGTGTACCTTTTGCCTATCGTTGGATTTGGTACGCGTTCATTATTGGTTGAAGATAGTAAAGAAAGATCAAATTGAAGGTTGTTGTCTGTTGAGTGTATAATATTTCTGAAAGTTAATAGTTGGGCGTCAGAGGGTACCAAGAAGGTTTAATAGGGAAGCCGGTGAAAGTCCGGCACGGGGACGCCACCGTAACTGGGGACGAAACCCACAAAGACCACTGGCATTGCTGGGAAGGTGTGGGGAGTAGGAAGATCCAGAAGTCGGGAGACCTGCCCTTTGATGGAAATCACCACTTTCTTCGAAACCAAGAAGGTGGTGAAAAATTTTGCTAAAAGGAGGTATTTGGGATGAAAAAGCTCTTGGTCAGTCTGATGGTTCTAGCACTATGCATACTTGTTTTGGCATATCCAATAACTATTATTGATGATGTTGGTAGGCCGGTTACAATTTTGGCCCAACCGCAGAGAATAGTCAGCGTAGCACCTATGGCAACTAAGTTTTTACAGTATCTGGGTTTTCAGGACAAGATAGTTGGAGTGACAAATTGGGATGATTTTGAATCTGAAAGGATAGGAGACATGGTGCCTTTGAATATGGAAAAGATTCTGAGTCTAGAACCAGATATAGTTTTTGCTTCCGGTGGATTTCAACTACCAGAAATTGCAAAACTTGAGGAGCAAAAAATTACAACGGTTGTTTTAAACCCAAATACGGTACAGCAAATACTCAACGATCTTGTTTTAGTTGGCACTGTATTGAACAAAGCTGCCGAAGCAAGAAAGTTAGCAAGTCAACTCGAGAGTTCTTACGTTTCGGTGGCCAAGAAAGCTTATACGATTCCGCTGGAAAATAGAGTGAAGGTAGTGTATTTGTTGGATGTACCTGGCCCTGAGATTCGCGAAATATGGACATGCGGGCAAGGTTCATATTTGAATGACATCATAACACTTGCAGGTGGCGTAAATATCGCTGCACCTTATACAGGAGCCAATGGATGGTTAACTATTTCGATTGAGTTCATAGTTGCTCAAAACCCTGACGTGATTATTGTTGCAAACTACATTCCTGGTGCTCAAGAACAGATTAAGGATAAATTGAGGCAACATTCTGCGTTCAGGAATATAAAGGCTGTGAAAAACGGAAGAATTTATGTCTATGATGGCAATCTTCTTTCACTGGCAGTACCTCAAGTGATAAGTTTTGTGGAAAGATTCTATAACGACTTTTACGGAGTGAAATAATCTTGAGAAAATTGCGCTTTCTTTCGGTGGCTCTTTTCTTGCTCGTCGCGATAATAATTTGTGTTGGTTTTGGTGGAACAAAGATACCCTTTGTCGAGGTCATGAAGTCTATTTTTCTTAGAAAGAGTGGTTGGAAGGATATCATATGGAATATAAGATTGCCCAGAGTGATCATGTCTGTGATCGCCGGTGCAGGTTTAGCCACCGTGGGAAGCGTCTTTCAAGGACTTCTTAGAAATCCACTCATTGACCCATACCTTCTTGGTGTATCATCTGGCGCCTCTTTCGGAACAGTTCTTTCTTTATTTTTAGTTGATGCCTTTGGCTTACATTTACTACATAGGATGTCCCTACTGAGTTTTAGTTTCTCTATCTTGGCTGCTTTTATGACCCTCGTTTTATCCAGAAGAAACGGTATAACTCCCATAACAGAACTTATACTGAGCGGCGTCTTGGTAAGCATCTTGTTTAGCTCGGCTACTATTCTGGTCATGATGATTCTGCGGAAGAATATCACCCATGCTTACGTATGGCTTTTTGGGACTTTATCAGGTATTACGTGGAAAGAAATACCGTTGCCCTTGTTGAGCATTATTGGATTTACTTTGATCTGCTTGGGCTTGGCACAACAATTAAACGCTATATCTCTTGGTGAAAATCAAGCAAAAATATCTGGGGTCAATGTTGAGGCTGTGAAGATACTTATTTATACGTTAGGCAGTTTTGCTACTGCTACCATCGTATCGGTGTGTGGAGTGATCGGTTTTGTTGGATTGATAACACCACATATGGCTAGGAGGCTGTTCGGTAGCGATCATAAAGTTTTGACTCTAACAAGCTCCCTGATGGGAGGTATATTGCTCTGTATTTGTGATACTTTTGCAAGGTCGGTGATAAGGCCTTCCGAAATACCCATAGGTGTCATAACGGCTTTCATCGGTGCACCTGTAATGTTTGTACTTATGAAGAGGAGTGATTCCAGTGGCTGAAATAGTTCTCAAAGACGTGTTTTTTCGCTATAGTTCGAAGAACAACTTTGCAATAAATGCGGTAACTTTGAAGGTAGACAAAGGTGATTTCGTAGCGCTACTCGGACCAAATGGATGCGGTAAAACTACACTCCTTAGGATAATGGCTGGACTTCTGCCCGTGTCAAGTGGGCTTGTTAGAATAGATGGAAAAGATCCCGCCAAGATGAAGAGAAGACAGTTTGCAAAGATAATAGGATTCGTTACACAGGACTTCGCACCGGTGTACAATTACACGGTGGCTCAGATAGTTCTAACTGGGAGACTGCCTTATTCGAGAGGTTTTTTCTCCACATGGTCAAAAGACGACATCGATGCTGTCAAGAATGCTCTGGACAAAGTGGACGGTGTAAAATTCATGAACAGTTTCTTCTACAATCTCAGCACTGGAGAACAGAAAAGAGTAGCCGTTGCCAGAATATTGGCACAGAACACTCCTATTTTATTACTGGATGAACCAACGGCACATCTGGACCCAGGTCACGTGGTGAAGATAAAGGGTCTTCTTAAAAATTTAAATAAAGAAGGCAAAACCTTGGTTGCTGCTTTTCATGACATCAACACGGCACTTGAATTGTGTAACAAGCTGGTCTTGATGAAAGAAGGAAAGATACTCTTCTGTGGTACACCGGAACAGGTAATGAATATTGAAAACCTCGAAGCGGTCTACGACGTTCAAGTCTCGATAATCTATGATCCAAAAATAAAACACCCTATCGTTATTTATTAGTGTGCGATAGTCCACCCAACATTTCTCGCTGTAACTTTAAAGCCTTTTCAAGATCTATTTGATTCACAAGTTGTAAGCGTAACAGAATCTTTCCTATGGTAGCTCTTGTGAGCATACGATTCTGAATAGCGAGTGCTTCGTTTAGTTCATCTTGCGTAATGGCATCTAATTGGACCAAAATCTCTCCCAACCGCATTGGAGGATAGATCTGTATAACTTTACCACCGCATCTTTGGCAATTTTTGTTCTTTTGGTATTCTAACGGAGCCGCCGAATAAGTTATCTCCCCACAGTTCAGACATTTGAATTTATAAGCCATCGAATCGTCCCCCAAGAATTGCGAAATGAGATATACAATCACAAAAGAATTTTGACATGCTATCCTGAAAATTTATTTAATAAATCCTGAAAATAAATTGAAAATATCCCTTCTAACGTGCTTTTCTCAAATACACTTTAACATCATCAAGGGAGCCATCTAAAGCCGCTCTAATTCTTTGATAAATACCCTCAGCAGTTTCCAGGGCGACCCCGTCGATCAACACGCCAATTTTGCCATCGGAAAGTACCTGTACCTGATCCTTTTCTCGAATTACGTGTCTTAGTAGTTGTATTATCGTTTCCTTTTTTGAATGGCATTGTTTACTCTCCAGAACGACGATCCATCTATTCTCCAAATCACCTTTGATGATGGCTTCGTAGAGCTGTATCATCTCCTTTGAGGGTTTTATTTGAAGTTCTTTGCTCAGGATCTCAGAGAACCTCCTGTAAACTTTTACAGCTTCTGAAGGACATCCTTTTTTCAAATATACCTTCATGAGCATGGGAGCTGCCGTTTCATTAAATGAGTCGTTGTTCAATGCATTTCTAAGTTTTTCTATAGCTTCTGTTAGCGCATTTTCATTCATGAGTATTTGAGCCAAGTCTATTAGAGCCTGTACATACAAGTCTCTGTAGTATTCTCTAAATTGAACTGTCCAATCTTCATAAAGATTTTCAACCATAAAATCGCCTTTGTACAAGGTTATTGCTTCTTCAAGGACTGATTTTTTCTTTGCATTGTCCTGTATCGATCTCGATAATTGGATCAGATTCTCAAAGTTGTCTGCATCGAACTCTACTACTCCGAGAGGATCAAAACAGTAATTTCCATTTTGAAATGTGATAATATCCTTGCCAAAAAATGCTCTTAACATGTGAACGGTACTTTGTAGATTCATCTTTGCATATTTTTCATCCATGTCTGACCAGAAGATCTCACAGAGTATATCACTTGGAATTTGTTTGTGTCTAAACACGACAAAATACCTGAGCAGATCTCGCGCCTTGCGAGATTTGATCTTTGAAAGGTTCAATTGTCTATCTTCAGAATAAATTGAGAAAATACCAAAAGTTGTAATTTTCAGCATATTATCACTACCAACAAATTATATTACATAATTGAATTTAGTTAAGCACTTAAATTATATCACATAAATGAAACTGTCAATGAAAATTTTGATGGATCATAAAGAGTTAGAATATATCATGGTTTGCATAGATTTAAGCATTTCGTGTATGATATTCATGATACAGTAGAACAAGGAGGTTCAACATGAAAAAGTATGTGCTCGTATCTTTGTTATTGTTGGTACTTCAAGTCTTTTCACTTGATATGCATCGGTCTTTAAAGATTTATACACAATTGATTGATAGTTACAATCAGAGAGATTTTTCTCATCCTTTCCTGGCGTCTGTGGAAAGAGAACTGAACAGTCTCTCTTTGTACAGATATTACAAGTTGTTAATAGCTGGTTCTACCGACAAACGAGAAGCAACGCCCGATGTAGGAGACTACTTAGGAGCAATCTACGATGTAGTCCAAGCTCATGATGAAGACGAACAACTTGCATATAGCCTCTTTCTTTCATACCTAGTAGCACGTATGAATGGAACCAATTTGACCACAGATATCGTGATGAAAAATAACAGTTTTGTGAAATTCTTCAGCAATTACAGAGATCTCTTAGGTAAAGAAGCAAGGACTTTTTTTGCATGGGTTATAAGTTATCAAGTAGGATTATGCGAGGAAAAACCGCCTGTTGAAATAGAAAAGAGAGCCCAATTGGAAGCTGATTATGTATTCCAGCCACCAACGAATCTACAGCATCTGAAGGATTTGGCTTTGTTTTATTCTGATCCATCCGTTCAACAAACGCTCAAGGAAGCTGTGCAAAGAGCTGTTGATAACATAACGAAAGATCCGTCTCGTGCACCAGCTCATATAAACAGAGAGGCGGCATTTGTAGCGCGAGATATTTCAAGACCTGTGACAACTTTTCAAGCTCAGATCGCTGAAAAAGCTGTCATTGTTACGCCAAAGAATATTAATCTTTGGTGGTTGAGATTTGCTATCTACATTATTGCAATAGTTCTTGCATTAAGATATGGGAAGGTGCTAAAGATTGTAATTTCAGTTTTAGCATGCTTTGAAGTCGTTTATTTGATATATTTTTTTGACTTTCTATCCCCAATCGAATCCTTAGTCTACGGATTATTCGCCGTTCTTGGATTCTTGTTTGCGATTTTCTCTCTGATAAGGAGGAGCATCAAAAAAAGAGTAGTCTTGGAATTGGCTGTCTTATTCGTGATCGTTATAATCTTTTTGGTACCCTTTGTATTCAATTGTGATGCTCTTTCCATGAACAGTTTTGATCAGCTGAGAGAATCTGTTTACTACAGTATGCTTAAAAGGGATCTTTTTCAGGACGAACTTTCAAAACTTTCTTACTACGCTCGTTCTATGTCCTCAACACTTTATGTAAGTATGGATGAAACAAAGAAGTTGATAACGGAGTTTGTGGACGTTTTAGGCAAAGTTCATGAAAAGAAAGCTATAGAGGAAATAACTATTGTGCCAGGATACATTGGCTTTTCATCTTCCTTTGATTTTTTCAATGCAGATAATTTCGACCAAAGAATGGCGCTATTCTCCGGTCCGTCTCGAGATCTTCAATCATATCTTCTTGATGAAAAGAGCAGAAAGTCAAGTTTTGAATCTGCATATAGAAAGTTTTCCAGTTATGTAAAAAAGATTATGACATACTCAACATGGTACTTAAGAGAGGATTTTTCATCATATCTAAGAGACTTATTTACAGCCAAGTATCCGATTCTATCGAGTTTACTCAGAAAGATCCCATTTGATTCATATATTAATATGGAAATGGCAAAACCAAATGTGCCCGTCAGCAAGGAAAAGACTTCGGTATCAATAATGCTTGGTGTTATGTTTGTGTTCATGTGTATGATATTTTTGGATAGTAAAATATCAATGTTGCCGTCAATAGTTCTGGCAGGTTCTGCAGTTTTTAAATGGTTATCAATGAGAGATCTTGTAGTCTTTGTAGAACAGGGTATACCAGCTCTGAAGGTCAGTGTATCTGGCTCGGTTAATCCTGGTATATTTATTATTGCGGTAGTACTTTCGCTTTTTAATTTGTATAAACTTCTCAGAAAGGGGGAGAAAGTTGCATGAGAAAAGTGTTAGTGGTGATTTTGTTAGTGGCGGCTGTTGTTTTCGCACTTGGTTTCAAGGTGATTATGGTTACCGACGTGGGTGGTTTGGGTGACAAGTCCTTCAACGATGGTACTTGGGAAGGCGTGATAAGAGCTGCAAAAGAAATCGGGGCTGAGGCACAAGTTGTTCAATCTTATGAACAGGCTGACTATATTCCAAACCTTACCAAAGCTGCCCAGCAAGCTGATGTTGTTTTCGCGGTTGGCTTCATGATGACAGATGCTCTTTTCAAAGTTGCCAAACAGTTCCCCAACACGTATTTTGTTGGAATAGATATCACACCACCTGAAGGTCAAACATTACCAAATGTTGTTTGTTACATATTCAAAGAAGAACAGGCGGGTTTCTACGCGGGGTACATTGGCGCGGCAATGACCGCAACGGGTAAAATAGGTTTCGTTGGTGGAATTCCCATTCCACCAGTTGAGAGATTCCGCTATGGCTTTGAGGCTGGTGCGAGGATCTATTCAACACTACACAAAAAGAAGGTAGAGGTACTCAGGGGATACACCAATGACTTTGAAGATCCAAAGAAAGGTAAAGATTTGACATTGGCTCAGTATGCACAAGGTGCAGACATAGTCTTCCTGGCTGCAGGTGCTTGTGGTAATGGTGGAATAGAAGCTGCAAAAGAGAAAATGGTCGCCCTTGTTGGTTCTGACAAGCTTGTAGACATAATTGATTATTACGCGAAGAACAAAAAAGGTTATTTTGCAATCGGTGTTGATGTTGATCAAGATTACATGGCTCCTGGTGTCGTATTGTGCAGTGCAACAAAAGGTATCTCTTCAGCAGCATACTATGGTGTGAAAGCAGCTTGGGAAGGCACCTTTGAAGGCGGGTTGAAAATACTTGGTATAAAAGAAGATGGTGCAGGTGTAAGTCCAATGAAGTATACCAAGGGAATGATACCGAACACAGTTATAGCTGAACTTGAGTACCTCACAAAGTTGATCAAAGATGGAAAAATCGTTATACCAGATACTGAAGATAGATTGAAGGCCTTCCAGGTTCCTTCAATAACTTTCCCGTTCTAAAACTCAAGGGGGCGTGAGAGCCCCCTTTGAATTTGGAGGATCTGTTGTGGAAAAGGCTGTTGAATTAATCCAGATTGTAAAACAATTTCCTGGAGTACTTGCCAATGATCATGTTGACTTAACTATTTTCAAAGGAGAGATACATTCAATAGTTGGTGAAAATGGTGCTGGTAAGACCACTTTGATGAACCAACTGTATGGCTTGTTGAAGCCCGATTCGGGTGAGATAAGGATTTTCGGGCAAAAGGTGAATTTTAAGGGACCACGCGATGCGATAGCAAAAGGAATAGGCATGGTGCATCAACATTTTATGTTAGTCAACAATCTCACTGTGGCTGAGAACGTTGTCCTTGGTTCTGAGACGACTCGTGGAATCATCTTTGATTTGAAAGAAGCCCAGAGAAAGGTTGAACAGCTATCAAAGTCTTACGGCTTGCAGGTTGATCCAACGGCAAAGATAGAAGACTTACCCGTTGGTATGCAACAGAGAGTTGAAATCATCAAAACGTTATATAGGGGTGCTGAAATTCTCATATTGGATGAACCAACGGCTGTTCTCACTCCCCAGGAAACCCAGGAGTTGTTTTCCATCTTAAGAAAGCTCAAAGAGAGTGGGAAGACAATAATATTCATTTCCCATAAACTGAACGAAGTTATGGATATAAGCGATAGGATAACTGTTATGAGGCAGGGAAAAGTAACAGGTGTCCTAAACAAGAACGAAACGAATGTAAAGGAAATAGCAAGACTCATGGTGGGAAGAGAGATAGTTTTTACTGTTCAAAAGCCACAAGCGAGGGCGTCAGACGTTGTACTCAAAGTCGAGAATTTGTGGGTAAAGGATTACAGGAAGCTTGACGCCGTAAAAGGAGTGAGTTTTGAGGTTAAAAAGGGTGAGATATATGGCATTGCCGGTGTTGCTGGGAACGGACAATCTGAATTGGTAGAAGCTCTAACAGGTCTAAGAAAGCCTGAAAAAGGGAAGGTATTCCTGCTGGGTGAAGATGTAACTGGCAAACCAGTTAAAGAACTGCGCGAAAGGGGTATGACTCATATTCCCGAGGATAGACATAAGTATGGTCTGATTCTTCAGTACCCAGCTTACTACAATATGATCTTGGGAAGGCATTATGTCCCTCCCTTTGCAAGAGGCGATTTTCTTGATCAAAAAAAGATTCAAGAGTTTACTGCACAGGTTTTCTCACAGTTTGACGTGAGGCCAAATAACATAAAGATGTTGGGAATGAATTTTTCCGGTGGAAATCAGCAAAAATTAGTTGTTGCTCGTGAAATGAGTGCAAAACCAAAGTTGATAGTAGTCTCTCAACCGACGCGTGGGCTCGATGTTGGTGCAACTGAGTTCATTCATAAAGCGTTGATAGAATTACGAGATACCGGTGTTGCCGTATTACTTATATCTATGGAATTGGACGAAATAATGTCTTTAAGTGACAGAATCGCCGTCATGTACAATGGACAAATCATGGGAGAAGTCGATCCTCAGCAAACAACAGTTGAGGAAATAGGTTTAATGATGGCTGGTCATAAATTCGAGGAGGTCAGGAGGTTGTAGAGATTGAGCACTAAACTTTGGGCCTTTGTTGTGCCAATTGTTTCCGTCATAATAGCATTGTTGATATCTTCGGTTGTCATCATCTTGATAGGTCAGAACCCAATTGTCGCCTATACTGCATTATTCAGGGGCGCCTTTGGTTCAAGGTTGGCAATAGCTTCGGTAGTCATAAAGACTACACCTTTGATTTTGACAGGTCTTGCAGTTGGGTTCGGTTTCAGAGCAGGTCTTTTCAACATAGGCGCCGAAGGTCAAATGGTTATGGGAGCCATGATTGCAACAGCCTTTGCGATAAACGTAGCTTGGATGCCGTCAGTTTTCGCGATTCCTTTGACGATGGTTGTGGGGATGATAGCTGGAGCTGGTTATGCAGCCATAGCCGGTTTCCTGAAGGCTAAAACTGGTGCTCACGAGGTTGTTACAACGATCATGTTGAACTGGATAGCAGAGTACTTATCGAGTTATGTTGTAACCGTTCCCATGGGAGTAGGCTTTGGAACCCCTAAAAGCCCAGAGATAGCCAACTCAGTAAAGCTTCCACCATTGATAACAGTACAGGCAACAGAGTTAACATCGGGAATCATTGTTGCCATTATTGCTGCAATTGTGATCTACATAATACTCGAAAAGACAACCAAAGGTTATGAACTCAAAGGGACAGGTTTCAATCCATACGCTGCTGAATACGGTGGGATCAAGATATCACAGAATATTGTTCTTTCAATGGCAATAAGTGGTGCACTTGCTGGCCTTGCAGGTACCCTGGAAGTGATGGGAGTTCACCATAGATTTCTTGGAACGCTCTCTGGTGGAAAGGGATTTGATGGAATTTCAATTGCCT
>JBKBIU010000298.1:0-2047 GCA_046294065.1 Pseudothermotoga sp. | reverse complement strand
GGATTCTTCGCCTTTCTTTGCTATACAGGGCCCTATGAAGACGATGGGAAAATCACCATAACGGTTTTTCATGAATATTGAATGAGCTGCCATTGGAGAAAGATATGGTGCAAGATGACCAAGTACCTTGGGATAGTACTTTTGGGCCAAGTTGACGACTACAGGGCAGGATGTTGTGATGATAGTTCTGCCTTTGGAGAATTCTTTTGCATATTCTCGTGAAACCAGCTCTGCTCCAAGTGAGGTTTCTTGGACAATCATTGCACTGAGCCTTTTTAGCAAAGATATGATCTTGTAAGGTTCATCATAGTGTGCGAAAAATGATGGGGCGATCGATACAAGGAAAGGTTTTCCAAGGAGTTGTTTAAAGTTCAGAAGATTTTTTGAATAACCCTTGGCTCTTTGAGGGCAGACTGAGATACAGGTCCCGCACTCTATACATTCCTCTTCTATGACCTTCGTTTTACCATCGTTGAAACTGAGCGCTTTGACAGGGCAATTTCTCAGGCATTTGTAGCAATACATACAACTTGCTTCATTGGAGATGATCAGGCTCATTTTTCGCCTCCAAGATTATTTTTTCAATATTTTTCTCAGTGACACCTTTGTGGATCGTTCCTTCTATCTGAACACAAACCCCTTCTGAACAATGTCCAAAACATAGCGACCCATATATGGAGATATCTGGAAAGGTTTTTCTGAGTTCTTCAAGTTTTTGAACTATTCTGTATGAATTTTTCAGATGGCAGGAACTTCCCATACAGACTTTCACTAACATGCAATCACCCAATCGTGATATTTTTATCGTTATATATTTCACGATTATCTTACCATGTTGTTTATAGTCATTCAATGAAAGTTGAAAAAACAACGAGAAAGATTGATTAATCAAAAATTACAGGTTGGTGAACTGAAGAATCTCTGGTGAAATAGTAAAGTTAGTAATATAAACTTTTTGTGGTGATAAAATGCGCTGGAAAGATCTGGACAAGAATGTCAGAAAATATCTTTTGTTCATAGGTATATCTGGTTTTTCTTTTTCTTCAATCATTGCTGCTCCAACCCTTGGAAAGCTGACGAATATTTCCATGGAGAGCCTGGGGTGGCTATTCAGCATTTCCTATATAGTCCAGGCCATCTTGGCTTACACGTTTGGCAAGAGATTTGAGCGCATATCGGTCAACTATGGACTGTTCTTTGCAAGGACTTCATTTGCCATTGGTTCTCTAATCTTTGCTCTTTCAAAAGGTCTGTGGACCTTTGCTATAGCACAGATGTTTTTGAGTTTTACCGACATCTTTTATCCGTGTCAGGTTATGTACGAACGGGCTATTTTCACTCCCAAATACAGGGAGAGTATATACTCCTTTGAATTCTTCATGACCGAATTTCTAAAAACGGTATCCTATCTTGTCTTTGTTTTCTTGCTTGCTCCTTTCATGAGCGGGCAAGGATTTCTCAGGGCTGTATTTTTCATGGTTTTCTGTGTGAATGTCTTTTACGCATTCTCCTACTTAAAGATACTGCCAAGGATAGATAATGGAATGCAAGTAGCCGAAGGTCACGTTGTGGCGAGCACCAATCTTGGTACCTTTCTTTCTATCATGTTTCATCAGTATCTCTCTAATACGGCTTTCAACTTTACGAGCTTTCTTGTGATTTCTTACTATTTGATCGACTACTTCAAACTTGGTGGTTCTTCACCTTTTTTGTTTGAATTGATCTTTTCTGGATCAGTTGCATCATCAATTTTTTGGAAGAAGTTTATTAAAAACCATCCGTCTGTGAATTTTGCCTTAGGTATCATGTTGATCGCTTCAACTTTTCTTCTCTGGCTGATCCCCAATGTCTACACGTTCTTTATTTCACACGTAATTATGGGAGTTGGTTTTATACTTTGGTTGCCAGCCAGAGAGACTATTAAAGTACACATAGCGCCAAGAGAACTTGGACGTTGGGAAGGATTCTTTCAAGGCTTGAATATCTTCAGCAGAATCTTTATTCCCGTGATTTCTGCTTATGTGGCAACAAGAATCGGATATCGTTG
>JBKBIU010000031.1:0-10536 GCA_046294065.1 Pseudothermotoga sp. | reverse complement strand
TTCAAAGCTTCAAGCGCTTGGATCATGGCTTTTGTGGCTGGGTACAGACAGACCATCGGAACAGAGAGGTATTTCACTCCAATTTTTTCCAGCTCTTTCAAATCAAAATTGGGTGTTTTACCACCCGGGATGATGTTGAATGAAATTGGTTTTGGAACTTCACGAACTAGAGTCCGAATTTCATCTATAGATTGTGGTGCTTCAATATATATGTAGTCTGCGCCAGCCTGGGCATAGGCTTTCGCTCTTCTAAGTACCTCTTCAAAACCTGCCACACTTCGAGCATCTGTCCTTGCACCTATGACAAGCCAGGGATTTTCAGAATTTTTTGCATCGACAGCGGCTTTTATTTTGCTGACCATTTCCTCAAGGCTGATTATGCTTTTACCCTCCATGTGTCCACATCTTTTTGGCCAAATTTGATCTTCAAGTCTTACACCAGCAGCCCCAATCCTGGCAAAGTTTTTTACGGCCCAAAAAACGTTAAGAGCGTTCCCATATCCTGTATCTATATCGGCATCAACTGGTAAATTGGTCGCGTTAACGATGGTTCTAACCCTTTCCAACATTTCTGCAAACCCAACCAATCCAATGTCTGGTTGACCTATTAATGATGCCGAAATCCCATAACCGGTGGTTCCCACAACTTCGAAACCGGCTCTTTCTATGAGTAGAGCGGAAAGAGCGTCATAGGCACAAACCCTGAGTGTCAAAGTATTCTCTCGCGCAAGGTACTCTCTGAACCTCTTCGCCTTTTCAACAGCGCTCATCCAAACACCTCCCTGGTTGTTTTGCGCATCTTGCTTGATTAATTATGTAACAATGTGTATAATGTATCATGTCACATATTATATATGATATCATATATCACAGACTCCGAGTCAAATTTAAACCAAATTCCCTGGAGGTGGTATTGTGAAGGTAAGGTTTCTAATGGCAGTCTTGCTAACAGCTCTGATGATGGTGTCAGTTTTCGGGGCAACTTATCCTGACAAACCAGTCACCTTCATCGCACCAGGTAGCCCCGGTGGTGGTTGGGATACCACAGCAAGGGTTGTCGCGCAGGTACTCAAAGAAACAACTTTGGTTACTCAAACGATCACGGTTACAAATATGCCGGGTGGAGGTGGTGGAATAGGTTTGGCACACATGCAGACAAAGGTGGGCGATCCTTACACAATAATAGTCTTCTCTCCACCACTACTACTCATCAATCTAACTGGTCAAACCAAGTACTCCTTTAAAGATCTTACTCCCCTTGCAGTGGTTCTACATGATTATGGCGCTTTTGCTGTATCCAAGAAATCAAAGTACACCAGCATCAAACAGATTATGGAAGCGTTGAAAACAAACCCAAAGAGCGTCAAAGTTGGCGGAATATCAGCATATGGTTCAATGGACCACATTCAGTTCCTAATAGCTGCAAAAGCCGCGGGTGTTACAAATTTAAAGGATATAACCTACGTATCCCTTCAAGAAGGTGACCACTTGGCCGCGTTACTGGGTGGGCACATTGACGTATTGTCCACTGGTCTTGCGGAAACTGTGAACGCGGTTCAGGCAGGTGCGGCCAGGGTTCTTGCTGTAACAGCACCGCAACGCGTAGCAGGACTTCTCTCGATAGTCCCAACTCTCAGAGAAGAAGGTATAGATGCAGAATTTGTTAACTGGAGAGGATTTTTCGGGCCTCTGAACATGCCCTCTTACGCAGTCGAATACTGGATAAACACCTTCAAAAAAATGGTTGAAACTTCCACATGGGAAAGTAAACTTGCAAACTACGGTTGGGGTAGGGCATTCTTATCAGGAGCCGATTTTAAAGCATTCCTTGAGAAAACAAATGAATTGTACAAGGAAGTACTCACAGAACTTGGATTGTACAAAGGTGAATAGCACCTTCGATACTTTACCCGCAGAGGAAACCTCTGCGGGTTATTTGGAGGGCTCAAGAATGCGCAAAGTAGAAAGGATTTTCAACGTTCTTGTTCTTGCCTTCGGCGTTGTCTACACCGTTGCATCTTTGAAATTGCCAAGGGCACCCGTGGGAGATCCAATGGGTCCAATCTATTTTCCCCTAGGTCTTGGATTGCTTACGATCGTCTTGGGCGGGCTGATGTTGATAACCAGCAAGAAGGATGACTCTACCCACCACGAAAAATTCCAGAAAAAGAATGTAGAAATGGTTCTGATTGTAGTTGCCCTTGGGATTGCTTACAGTTTCTTTTTTAACAAGCTCGGTTTTATCGCTTCGACGTTGTTATTTCTTGCGGCACTACTCTTCTTGATGAATGGTCGCAAGAGCTGGGTCAAGAATATCTTGATCAGCCTGCTCTTTAGCGTTGGCATTTGGTTCCTTTTTGAAAAGGTCTTTTTAGTCACCCTGCCATGAAGGAGTGGTTTTCATGGAGACATTGCAGTACTTGCTTTATGGACTCGAAGTTGTTTTGAGACCATCCACCTTTCTTTGGTTAACCATCGGGAGTTTTCTTGGAACTGTCATAGGTATGATACCAGGTCTGGGACCGGCAACCGGTATAGCCTTACTTCTGCCGCTGACTTTCGTCTTGAAACCAGAGACCGCTCTCGTTGCCATGGCTGCGATATATTTTGGAGCCATGTTTGGTGGTTCTCGAAGCGCCATACTTCTCAACATTCCTGGCGACGCTTCGGCAGTGGCAACCTGTTTCGACGGCTATCCAATGACACTGAAAGGGGAAGCTGAAGCCGCACTTGCCATCTCTGCAATCGCCTCCTTTATCGGTGGCTTCATCGCCGCAATAGCTTTTGTCTTTCTGGCTGTTCCGCTTTCAAAGATCGCACTTTTGTTTGGACCACCAGAGTACTTCGCATTGATGGTCTTAGCTCTCACAGCTACTGCATCATTATCAGAAGGAAAGCTTCTCAAGGGCTTATTTGCAACGGTAATAGGTCTGATGGTCACGGTTGTTGGATTAGATCCTCAGACAAGCGTATCCAGGTTCACCTTTGGAAATTTGGAACTTCAAGGTGGTATTGACTTTCTGGTTGTAATAATGGGGGTCTACGGTCTGGGGGAAGTTTTCAAAAGTATAGAAAAGACCTTGAATAAGAGCTCAGCAAGATCTATCCAGGGGCAATTCAAAAAAATATGGGTAACAAAGGAACAATTCAAAAGAAGTCTTATACCGATGCTTCGAGCAACACCCATTGGGTTCATCATAGGCCTTCTGCCAGGTACGGGCGGAACGATTGCCGCATTGATGTCGTACAATGTTGAGAAAAAACTATCAAAAGAACCTGAGAGGTTTGGGAAAGGGGCGATAGAGGGAGTCGCAGCACCAGAGGCAGCAAACAATGCATGCAGCATCGGGGCGATGATACCAACATTCACATTGGGAATACCTGGCTCTGGAACGGCAGCAATTATGCTTGGCGCGTTGATGATGTATGGGCTCCAGCCAGGGCCACTTTTGTTTGAGTTTCGTCCAGAGGTAGGATGGGGAATAGTTGCCTCTCTATTCGTTGGTAATTTCATTTGTGCGGTGCTGAACATACCCCTTGCTAGTCTGTTGGTGCGAGTTTTGATGGTTCCGGAGAAAATTCTCTATCCGTTGGTAATCGCGCTATGTTTCATAGGTGTTTACGCTGCTGAGATGAGTGTTGTAAACCTTTACCTGCTTGTCTTCTTTGGGGTCTTGGGATATATTATGAGAAAGCTTGATATTCCGACAGCACCCATGATATTAGCAAGTGTTATAGGAACAAAACTTGAACAGTCTTTGCGAAAATCTTTGATGCTCTCCGATGGAGACTTTTCCATATTCTTCAAATCGACCATCTCACAAGTACTCATTGCGCTAACCGTTCTTTCTCTGCTTTATCCAATGATTTTAAAAACTCTTAAGCGCAGAAGAACAAGATCGAATGTATAATCAAAGATGAACCATCGAGGAGGAATTCACCTTGACCACAATAGCACGCAAATCTCTTAAAGAAGAGGTTCTGGAAAGAGTTAGAGAATATATTCTGAAAGGGTACGTGTCTCCTGGTGAGAGGATAGTCATAGATGAACTTGCAAGGAGACTCGGTGTAAGCATTACACCTGTTAGAGAGGCATTAAACTGTCTTGCCGCCGAGGGTTTGTTAACCTTTCAATCTCACAGAGGTTTCACCGTTAAGAAATGGACCAAGAAGGAGATCGAGGATCTATTACTTTTGAGAAGTTCTCTTGAAAAATTGGCAGTCAGATTGTTCATCGAAAGAAGTTACGAAGAAAAGTTACCCCTTTTAAGGACAACCTTGGAAAAAATGTGGCAGACCCTTCAAAAGGAGGATGTTGAAAGGCTCGCAGAGCTGAACGCAGAATTCCACAAGATAATAGTAATGGGTTCAAAAAATGAGGAGTTAGAAAAGGTCATGAACACCTTACGGGACAAGCTTCAAAGAGTTAGGATACTCTCGCTGTCTAATCCACACCGCCCAAAGCAATCTTATGAAGAACACTTAGAAATTTTCCAAGCTATAGAAAAGAAGGATATAACCCTTGCAGAAAAAGCAGTAGGAAAACATGTATTAAGTATCAAAGACACCCTGTTAAACCAACTTCCAGAAGATTTCCTGTAAGAAACCAGTTATTCTTTAAAAAAAGCCAGCATGAGCTGGCTTTTTTTAATTTGAGTAGCAAGTGGTATATCCACACATCGCGACGATCTTAAGTTGATTGAGGAAAGGTTGTCACGGAAAAATATCTATACCATCTCATGTTCTACCTGCTCTTCCAATTTCTTGAGCACAAGAGTTGCTGCAAGAATTCCTCTGAACATCCTATCTTGTCTAATGGCAAAAACCAATCTCAGCGTCATTTTGCCCGAAACGCGAGACTGCAAAGGATCTGAGACAGTCCATTTTATATCACTGTTTTCCTTGAGATATCTAAAATAATCTCTGTCTGCAATGTTTCCTTTTGCTCCTGTGGTTGTTATGAAATCACCATTTGCGTTAGCCATGAACAGAAGTTCATAGGTATCTCCTCGTGTTTTCAAAAATTCTTTTGCATGTGGTTCAAAGGCTTGCCAATTTAAACTTTGACATTCAGGTAATTGAAGTAACTTGCTTAGATCTTTTATCTGCTCAACAAGCCATTTTCTTGCTCCGGTCAGGCTCCTCAATTTCAGTGACTTGAGAGAAAGCACCTGCCCATCTTTGGAAAGTTCGAAAGACAAATCCCTTAGGGATTGAACAGTCCTATCTGTCTCTTCAACAAAATTTAGGATTTCTGCCGCTGTTTGTGTGTTATTGCTGATAGCAGATTCTATTTCCTCGGTCGACTTTATCTGCGACTGTATGGAGGAGGAAATTTCGCTCACTATCTTTTCAAACTGGTTAACACTATCTCTGAGATTAACTAGACTTTGAGCAAATTCCTCATTCACCCTTATTGTTTTTGCAACTGATTCGGCTACAGCAGCTCCTTTATTTAAAGACTCCTTGATCGTACCTTCGATGCTATTAACCTGCAGCGCTATTTTTTCAGCGGATTGGCGTGATTGTTGAGCAAGTTTTCTTACTTCCTCTGCAACGACTGAAAAACCTTTTCCATGTTCTTTTGCTCTTGCTGCCTCTATAGCTGCGTTCAACGCTAACAGATTTGTTTGTTCCGATATCTGTTCGATAGATTCTATCATTTGCCTTATACCTTTAGAAACTTGGGAAAGTTTATCCATTGTCTCAACTAAATCTTTGATTTTGCCTTGAGCATTGACATTTTCATTCATGAGATCGCTGACCTTCAAACTCAAGTTGCTCATGTCTTGGTCAAGTTTTCTGAATTCTAGATCCATCTTCTGTGCGTTTTGTCCAACTAACTGAGCGTTCTTAGATATTTCGGCGGTGCCAGAAGAGGTTTCTTCGAGAGCTGCTGTCAGTGACTGGATCAACTCTGAAATCTTCTTGGATCTTTTTGCTAAAAGATCAGAACTTTCATTCACCCTTTTCGATGCATTTGCAAGATTCTCGGCATCCTGTTTCAACGAATTTGAAGATATGAAAAGCTCGCGAAACAGATCTTTATTCTCCTTCTCACCAATCTCTCTGTGATAAATTTCTTTTGATTCTCTAGCTCCAAGTCGTTCGATCACAAAGATACCGATCATGAAACACAAAGAGCACAGAACTATATATTCCCAAAAGAGGAATCTAAGCAAAAAGAAGAAAAATGCCACAATGCCAATACACAATGAAACTATGTTCATCAATTTGATCCACCCCCTATATTGGCAGAACTATGTAAAGTATTCTACCTTTTAGAACCATAGATCATATTCCAAGCAAGATTACGGTGCTTCTTGGTTGCGCAACATAGGTGTATCCAACGGGCTCTGGTTCATCAAGAAAATCTTCGGGACATCTCATAGATGTGTCAACAACTCTATACCATTTCTTGTTGTGCAGATAGGGCAACACGAATTTCAAAGGTTCACGCCACTGATTCAAAATGACGTAGATATCATTATCTTGTTCTTCATCAGAACTGGCATGTCCACTTATCATAAAAGCTATTGAGTGGGAATAGTAGGAAAAATCTGGTTCAAAGGGCTCTATCCCGTGCCACGTAAGATCCGGGATGCCCGATTGTGTTTGCATTCCCGTAAAAAAATGAGTTCTTCTGAGAGCCGAATGAGACTTTCGAAAGTGAATCATTTTTTTGAAGAATCGAAAGACATCGGCATGCTTTTCCTTCAAAGTCCAATCGAGCCAAGTTGTTTCATCATCGTGGCAATATGCATTGTTGTTACCTTTCTGTGTTCTGTACATCTCATCACCCATCAAGATCATAGGAGTCCCATGAGAGACCATTAAGATCGCTATAAAATTTTTCACCTGCTGTTTTCTCAAACGAATTATCTGAGGATCACTTGTTTCACCCTCGATTCCATAGTTTGAACTGAAATTTTCATCGCTACCATCTCTGTTACCTTCACCATTCGCTTCATTGTGTTTATGACGATAACTGACCAAATCTCTCAATGTGAACCCATCATGACAAGTGACAAAATTTATGCTGGCATGAGGTGACCTTGTACCATACAGATCCTGACTGCCCGCTATTCTCATAGCAAGATCCTGTACCGTACCTTCGTCTCCCCGTACAAACCTTCTGACAGTGTCTCTATATCTTCCATTCCATTCTGCCCAGCCCTGGGGAAACTGCCCCAAGAAATATCCACCCGCGGCATCCCAACCTTCCGCAATGAGCTTTAAGTCATGTAATATGGCATCTTCCGAAATATCTTTCAGCAACGAGAAATCTCCAATCCATCTACCATCTGGTGTTCTGCCAAGAATCGATGCAAGATCAAAGCGAAAGCCATCCACATGCATCTCCGTTGCCCAATACCTAAGGCTATCTATGATCATCTCTTTCACAACAGGATGATTACAGTTGAGAGTATTGCCACAACCAGAATAATTCAAGTAAAATCGCTTATTGTTAGGATTGAGCATGTAGTAGATCTCATTATCTATACCCCTGAAAGAAAGTGTTGGACCAAGTTCATTGCCTTCACCAGTGTGGTTGTAAACAACGTCTAAGATCACTTCAAAACCGTTTCTGTGCATTTCTTTAACAAAATCCTTGAAGAGAAAGACCTGTTCACCAAGCTTCATACCAACTGAGTAGTTACCTGTCACAGCAAAAAAACCAAGTGGATTGTAGCCCCACATATCCTTGAGCCTTTTATTTGTGAAAGGATTAACATTCGTATTAGCACTTGCGCAAAATTCAAAGATAGGCATCAATTCAATTGTGGTGACACCAAGTTCCTTAAGATGGTCTAACTTCTCAAGTATGCCCAAAAAAGTGCCTGGAAACCTTGTTCTTGATGTAGGACTCATTGTAAAAAAACGTACATGCATCTCATAGATGATAGTATCTCTCCAAGAAATCATCGGCCTTCTATCTTTAGACCAATCGTACTTGGAATCGTCTATGACTATAGATTTTGTAGGACTTTGTGCTGAATCGATGGTTGAAAAAGAGAGATCTTTCATAGGTGAGTTTCTGTCATAACCGTATACACTGTCCTCATCCCACTCATACGATCCAGATACCGCCTTTGCATAAGGATCGGTCAATAGTTTGTAAACATTAAACCTTTTTCCATTCTGCGGGTCGTACTCTCCGTCTATTCTCCAACCATAATACTGACCATGACCAACGCCATAAACATATATGTGCCAAATATCACCTGTTCTGTTGTGTAGGGGATCAAGCACAAACCTGTGCGAGGGTTTTTCATCGTAGTAGTTCTGATAAAGCTCAAGAATCACACGACGACCATTCCTTGAAAAGATACCAAAGTTCACACCGGTATCATCTGGCGTTGCACCGAGCCTCGGGTAACCTCTTTTTATTTTCAGTTCTACCTCTGGGCCTGGATTGTTATACTGTGCAGGATAGTCTGGCAATATATCACCTTAGTAATAGTATACTTCATATTAATATCACGCCTACATAACTTGATTTCAATTGAAAGACTTCAAAAGACACTGTAAATTGGTTAAGCAATTCTGGAAATCACAATTCTTTTGTTGTTTTCTTGAATTTTCTTATAAATTTGAATAAAATCGATGTGATTTTGTTCTTGACAAATGATTCTATGTGCTTTTTAATCAATGTGGTAACGTTACCACACAAGGGGGTGTTTTTATGAAAAGGTTTTTCCTGGCTTTGATTCTTCTCTTTGCCCTATCCATTTTCGCCGCTCCATACAACACAAGGATAAAGGTGCTACTCTGGGACGATGCGCTCACCCAGGCTTTGAAAGCCGGCGTACCAGATTTTGAAAAGGCTACAGGCATCAAAGTCGATTTAGAATTGGTACCAAGTGGTACTCTGCTTCAAAAAACCTTAATAAGTGTCACAGCCAAGAGTTCAGATTACGATCTGATTGCAGTCGATGAACCCAACATACCCATGGTTGGTCCATTACTCACTGGATTTTCCGATTGGCCACAGACACAGGTTTACACCAGACCCAGTATGGCCGATATTATGCCTCTTGCCTTTGCCGCGGGCCAGTGGAAAGGAGAATTCAAGGGTCTTCCCGTGAACGCAAACATCTACGTATGGCTTACAAGAAAGGATATAGTGGAGAAGTACAAAGAGGAATTCAAAAAAGAGTATGGTTATGAAATGAGGGTTCCCAGAACTTTACAGGAATTGCTCGATATGAGCAAATTTCTCTCAAAGAAAGGTATCTATGGTTGGGCTCCATTTACCAAACCCACCGAAGGTGCCACAGCAGAAGCTGTATGGATTTTTGAAAGTTTTGGTACGAAGATCTTAGAACCCGATGCGAATGGTTACAAGGTTGTATTAGACAAAAAGAAAGCCATCGAGGCTATCAACTTTTATAAAGAACTTCTAAAATATGCACCTGAGGGAGCACTTGACTTCGGACATGCAGAGCGTGTTGCAGCCTTTTCCCGTGGAGAAGTCTTCTCAATGTTCAACTGGCCAGCATTGATACCTGACCTTGAAAATCCTGAAAAATCTCTTGTCTATGGAAAAATTGAGTATACAGAGCCGCCTTCTGGCCCAGTGAGAAGTGCTGCTGTCCGAGGTGCCTGGATCGTCGGCATACCGACGGCATCTAAAGAAAAACAGGCGGCTGCCGAGTTCGCCTATTGGTGGATGAGCGTTGAAACTGGGAAAAAGCTGATCCCCAAAGGTTTGACACCAGCCAGAGAGTCTCTGTTAAAAGATCCAGAGTTCGTCAAAGACAGACCTTGGTTCCTTGGTATTTACAAATCCATGCAGTATGCCGTCGAAAGACCAAGGTTTGAAAAGTATCCAGAGGTCTCAGCGATAATCAGAACACACTGGCTGGATGCAATCTCAGGAAGAATTTCCCCAGAAACAGCTGTTGACAGGATGGTGAACGAGATAAATGACCTCCTCAAGAAGTATGGTTACTAAGAAAAGGGGCGTACGCCCCTTTCTTGGTTTCATCTTTCCCGGTATAACACTTTTGACCATAATATTGATCTTTCCTGTGAGTTTTGCCTTAGTCCTTTCTTTCACAGACAGACAGTTGATCTATCTTGGCTCGACCAATTTTGTTGGTTTATCCAATTACGTTGAGATGGTCAGAGACAAGGGCTTTTGGAGTTCACTTCTACTACAGCTTGGTTTCATAACGATCGCTATACCAATAGAACTCGTAATAGGCTTTTTTGTTGCCTTGCTTTTCAACAATGAATTTCCATTGTGCAAACTTTTGAGATCGTTGTTGATGTTACCCGTCTTCATATTGCCGGTACTGTCAGGTCTAACCTGGCGGTTGATGTTGCAACCACGCTATGGTATCCTGGCAACTTTTTTTAGTTCTATTTCTCTGGGACCTTCTGCCTGGTTAGCCGATAGGAAATACGCTTACTTGGCTATCTTGTTACAGGATATATGGAGAATGTGGCCCTTCATCTTTATGATAATCTACGCGGGGCTCTCTTCTATGTCTAAGGAGTACTTAGAAGCGGCGCAAATAGATGGAGCAA
>JBKBIU010000297.1:0-2054 GCA_046294065.1 Pseudothermotoga sp. | reverse complement strand
TTCATAAGCTTTTATTGGATCGATTTGGAAATCCACGTTCTGGTTGAACTCTTTTGCTATCTCGAAGGTTTCCTGTGGATTTTGTGCCCTGTGTGAAAATGGTCTGGTCACCACTATTTTATCAAAGAACGGCGCAATTTGTGACAAGACACCCCTTTTGTCTTTGTCATCAACAATACCAATTACTGCAGCCAACTTTTCATTTGAAAGATAATCAGTGATGGCTTTCCTTAGTACCCTTGCGGCTGGTAGGTTATGTGCTCCGTCGAAGATCACCCTCGGTCTGTTGCCAAAAACTTCGAACCTGCCCGGCATCTTTGCCTTTTCTAAGGCGCTTCTGACAGCGTTCTCATTCACCTGCAGGTTCATTCTTTCGGCAAAAATAAGAAAAGCTTGAAGTGCAACAGAGGCGTTCAAAAACTGATGTTCACCATTTAAAGTAATCTTAAGGTCCTTGAATTCTCTCTTACCATGGAAATCGAAATGATTATCACAGAGATATAATTTTGTGTTGTCGTAGAAGAAGTCTTTCTCAAAGATATTTAGGATGCTCTTGTTTAGATCACATACTTTCTCAATAACGCTCAGTGGTTCTCTCTTTTTTTCGCCACAAACAACAGGTACTCCATGTTTTACTATGCCTGCCTTCTCAAAGGCAATCTTTTCGAGAGTATCACCGAGAATATTCATGTGATCATAGTCTACTGTCACTATGACGCTCACTTCTGGTATCAAAACATTTGTTGCATCAAATCTTCCTCCAAGTCCGACTTCAATAGATGCAGCCTGAACCTTCATTTTTTTGTAAATGGAAAAAGCCATCGCAGTGGTGAACTCAAAGAAGCTCGGCCTGGACTGTTCTCCTTGCTGATCCATCTGCAGAGCCACTTGTTGGACTTCATGGAAGGCATTCAACATTATCAGCTCAGGTACAAATTGTTCATCTACCAATATTCTTTCTCTAAAGGTCGACAGATGTGGAGAATAATAACTACCAGTCTTCAAACCATGTTCTATGAACAGCCAACTCAGAAAGCGTGTCACAGAACCTTTGCCATTTGTACCTGTCACGTGAACACTGTGAAATGCATTCTGTGGCTCTCCAAGCATCTTGCATAATTGTTTGATTCTCTCCAAGCCCAACGTGATTTTTCCTGAAGGCCTTTCGTTGTAGAGATATTCTAACATTTGAAGATAAGTCATTTCAGATCACCCAGTATCCTTTGAAGAGTCTTCAATCTTGATTCTGTTTGGAAAAGTTTTTGACGTGTTTCTTCGATTACATCCTCAAGTGCATGTGACATGAATTTCTCATCAGAAAGTTTCTTTGTGTACCATTCTCTTTCACTGAGAAGTTTTTCGATATTTTTTTCAATTCTGCTGATCTCTTTATGAAGATCAACGCCTGTTATGTCCACATATACGTGAAGTGCTTCGTTCACGAATGCTGTTGCGCTGTTTATTGGTTTCTTATCAACGTATTCGACTCTTTGGATATTTGCAAGGTGGCATATTAATAATTCTTCTTCTTTAGACAAACTCTTTCCAAGAATATAGAGAACTACATTTTGCTTTGATGCCATGTCAAGTTCTGCACGTACATTTCTTATGCCTTTGACAATCTGCATGACTGTTTCAAAGTTCTTTTCAACCGAATTGTCGATAAAGGCATTTTCCACTTCTGGCCAAGGTGCGATTGTAATAGATTCTGTTGCAACAGGAAGGTTTTGCCACAATTCCTCTGCCAAAAATGGCATGAATGGATGTAACAACCTCAGACTTGAGTCTAATACTTTTACCAAAACGTTCTGAGTTGTAATTCTGTCTTCACTATTCAGTCTTGGTTTTGCCGATTCTATGTACCAGTCACAAAATTCATTCCAGAAGAACTCGTAAATAGACTTCGCAGCCACGTTGAATTCATAATTTTCAAGTGCCTGAGTGATCACCATGATGGTTTTTTGCAACCTTGAAAGGATCCATCTGTCAGCGAGTGAGAGTTCGTCTAAGGACTTCTTTTCATAGCCTTCGAGGTTAATGAGTGCAAATCTGGT
>JBKBIU010000030.1:0-10565 GCA_046294065.1 Pseudothermotoga sp. | reverse complement strand
GAAGCTATCAATCCCAGCACACTTCCTACAAAAAATATAATCAGTCCGTAAGAATAAAAATCTCTTGATGGTAACTTTGACTTATCAAGGAACGGTGCCAAAAACTTATCCACAATTATCCCCCCTTTAAAGATGATATCAGAACTGAAATGAAAAACAGCAACAGACATAACAAGATCAGGTAAAGTGACCTCCTGGATAGATCCGATGAAGATCTTCTAACGGCAAAAATTGAGAATATCATTAAAGAAATACCCGATATAATGAGCACATATATCACCTTTACCTGCCTGCCTTCACATTTGCTTCCACTTTTGTGTTTTTGTAAAGCCTATCTTGGAATTCTAACAACCTCTTAGCTCTTTCTTGAGCGTCTTTGAAAACATGAGGATCCAATTCTTCAGCGGGGATGACAATACTGGCTACTATCGTGATCTTTTGACCGTCACAATGCATATAACCGCCGTATGTAGCAAAATTCTTTTCACCTTCTTCAGTGACAACACGAACATAGTCTATCGCAAGTTGAGCAACTATTGGAGCTCTTTTTGGAAGTATTCCCATGGCTCCTTCAACTGTTCTGCAAGCCAACAGCTTCGCCTTACCATTCCAGCAAACAGTTGAGGGAGAGAGAATTTCAACTTCTATCATGCGACACTCCCTTTCAATCTTTCAGCTTTTTTGACAGCTTCTTCTATAGTTCCAACCATGAAAAAGGCTTGTTCTGGCAATGCATCGTGTTTGCCCTCGAGTATTTCTTTGAAACCACGAACTGTCTCTGAAATTGGCACATACTTTCCTGCTGCACCAGTAAATCTTTCAGCCACAAAAAATGGTTGGCTCAAAAAGCGCTGAATCTTTCTTGCCCTCTGTACTATCAATTTGTCTTCTTCTGTCAGTTCCTCCATGCCTAAGATGGCAATTATATCCTGCAAGTCCTTATATCTTTGGAGTACCTCCTGAACACCTCTTGCAACTTGGTAGTGTTCCCATCCAACTACGGCAGGATCAAGTATCTTGGATGTGGAATCAAGAGGATCCACCGCAGGGTATATTCCAAGCTCTGCGATCTTTCTTGACAAGACCACGGAGGCATCAAGATGTGCGAAGGTCGTTGCAGGAGCCGGGTCTGTTATATCGTCGGCAGGGACATATATTGCTTGAACGGAAGTGATCGAGCCTTTTTGGGTTGAAGTGATTCTCTCTTGCAGTTCGCCCATGTCTGTTGCAAGAGTTGGTTGATAACCTACTGCAGAAGGCATTCTTCCAAGCAAAGCAGAAACCTCACTACCTGCTTGGACAAATCTGAATATATTGTCTATGAACAACAAAACATCTCTTCCTTCAACATCTCTGAAGTACTCTGCGATGGTGAGCGCTGTCAGGCCAACTCTAAATCTCGCCCCCGGTGGTTCGTTCATCTGTCCAAAGACCAAGACCGTATTGTCTATAACACCTGCTTCCTGCATTTCAAGCCAAAGATCGTTTCCTTCTCTTGTGCGCTCACCGACACCTGCAAAAACCGAAAAACCTTTCTGCTCTATGGCTATGTTCCTTATCAGTTCCATGACCAGGACGGTTTTGCCAACACCTGCACCACCAAAGAAACCTATCTTTCCACCTTTTGGAAATGGAGCCAGCAGATCTATCACTTTTATCCCAGTTTCAAGAATCTCTATTTGTGTTTTTTGTTCTGTTATAGTTGGTGCCGGTCTATGAATTGGCCAATAGTCCTCTGCCTGTATCTCACCACCCTCATCTATAGGCCTTCCAATGACATTGAGCATTCTACCCAAAACACCTCTACCCACAGGTGCAACTATAGGTCTGCCAGTGTCGATGACCTCTAAACCCCTTGTCAAGCCATCCGTCGAATCAAGTGCGATTGCACGAACGATGTTATCACCTATCAGTTGTTCAGCTTCAAGGACAAGTTTCTCATTAGTATGAGGGTTGATAACTTCGAGAGCATTGTATATGTCAGGAAGCTCCTTTTCATTGAATTTGACATCGACAACAGGTCCTATAACCCTGACTATGTAACCCTTCCCTGCCAAGAAAATCGCCTCCTCACTCTTCTTTCAAAGCCTCTGCACCAGTGACGATTTCGATGAGTTCCTGAGTAATCGATGCTTGTCTCGCTTTGTTATATTCGAGGGTCAAAGTTCTTATCATTTCTTTAGCATTTTCTGTAGCATTTCTCATAGCATTTTGCCGAGCATACATTTCACTGACCTTTGTTTCATAAAGCAACGAATACAGTTTTGTTGCAACATAGAAGCTCACAAAATTGGCTGTCAGTTCCTCTGGTTGTGGCTCATATTCGTACCGCTCTATCTTCTTTCCGCCAGACACAGGTGTTAATTGCAGATACACCGGTCTCTGAACAAGTCTATTGACAAACTTTGCATATATAACATGAACATTTCCCGTTATCTTCAAGACATCTTCCATCAAAGCCGCAGAAAAATTCAGCGTTGGTACATCGTACATTCTTTGATAAGACCTGATGAGTTTGTTGTTTTTAGCAAAATGTGCTGTTGCTTTAGACCCTATTGTGACCAAACCCTCAAAGTCCTTTAATCTACGCTCAGCTTCTCTCAGTATCTCGGCATTGAAAGCTCCACACAATCCCATGTCTGAAGTAATGACAACTAAAATTGGTTTACCCTTACCAGTTACAAAAGGATGTTCACAAGATGAAAAATCAACATGCTCTCTAATCTCTTCAACAGCTGTTGCAAATCTTTTTATCTTTGAAAAAGATTCTTCCAATTTTCTTACCCTGGCTCGCGCAACCATCTCCATTGCGCGGGTAATTTTCATCAAAGATGAAGTAGATTGAATACGTGCCTTGACAGACCTAAGCTTTCCCCTGCTCATTATTCATGCCATCCCTTCAAAAACTCTTGAATGGCTTGTTTTAACTCATCTTCAATTTCCTGCGTCAGTTCCTTTTTCTGCGCAATTGACTTTAGTAAGGAACTGCGTGTGGTTCTCATGTATTTTAAGAACTCTGCCTCGAACCTTTTCACAGATTCAACGGCGAGTTCATCCAGATATCCTCTGATGCCTGCATAAAGAACAACTATCTGTTCTTCTACTGGCATTGGATTATACTGATCTTGCTTAAGAAGTTCCTGCAACCTCTGCCCACGAATGATTTGGGCTCTTGTAGCTGGATCAAGTTCTGAAGCAAATTGTGCAAATGTTTCCAACTCTCTAAACTGCGCAAGGTCTATTCTCAACATTCCAGCTACTTGTTTCATAGCCTTGATCTGTGCAGAACCACCTACTCGGGAGACAGAAAGACCCACGTTGATTGCTGGTCTAAATCCAGAATAGAAGAGTCCAGGTTCAAGATAGATCTGTCCGTCCGTAATGGATATCACATTGGTTGGAATGTAAGCTGAGACATCGTTAGCCTGCGTTTCAACTATTGGAAGTGCTGTTAGAGAACCTCCTCCGGCTTTCTCATCGAGCTTTGCAGCCCTTTCAAGAAGTCTAGAATGGAGATAGAATATATCACCAGGGTATGCCTCTCTTCCAGGTGGTCTCCTCAAAAGCAAGGAAAGCTGTCTATATGCTGCAGCGTGTTTTGAAAGATCATCGTATATCACAAGGGCATCACGTGAACTGTACATAAAATATTCACCCATAGCACAACCTGCGTAAGGGGCAAGGTACTGAATTGGCGCCGGATCTGATGCCGAGGCAACAACAACCGTTGTGTAATCCATTGCACCAAATTCTCGTAATTTATCAACGATACGAGCAACAGAAGCTATTTTTTGTCCAATAGCCACATAGATACAGTAGACACCTTTCCCCTTTTGATTGATGATTGTATCGATTGCTATAGCAGTCTTTCCGGTCTGTCTATCACCTATTATCAACTCGCGCTGTCCTCTGCCTATGGGAATCATGGCATCTATAGCCTTGATACCAGTCTGAAGCGGTGTATTCACAGGCTTTCTATATATGACCCCTGGTGCTTTTATTTCTACCCTCCTTGTATTTTTTGAATTCACTGGCCCAAGACCATCGAGTGGTTCTCCCAATGGATTGACCACTCTTCCAAGCAATTCTTCACCAACAGGGACCTCTATGATTTTCTTCAACCTGCGAACGATATGCCCTTCTTTGATTTGGGAATATGGCCCAAGTAAGATTACACCTACGTTATCTTCCTCTAGATTGAAAGCAAGACCCTTTACACCTGTTTCCACAAACTCGACAAGCTCGTTTGCCATAACGTTGTTTAAACCATACACGCGTGCTATTCCGTCACCAACTTGTACAACCCTACCAGTTTCCTGAAGGTCTATTTCTTCAGCAAATTCTTTAATTCTTTCCTCCAAAACCCTTGTTATTTCACCTGGGCTAATTCGCAACTACATCACCCCTTTTGAAAAACAGAACGAACTATGTTTCGCATCCTCCCAGATATGGAAACATCGAAAGTTTTACCTTCGTACTCTATTACCGCACCGGCCAAAAGTGAATGATCAAGCTTTGTTTCGAACACTGGTTCTTTCTTCGTATAACGTCTCACGAAATCTACTATTGCCTTTACTTCTTGATCAGACAAATCATAGGCAACGGTCAAAGTAACGGGTACCTTCATCTGAGACTCTATTTTCATATTCTTGTAGTAACGCAAAATCACCGGTAAAGAGGCCTGTCTTTTCTTTTCAAAGATGATCTTCAGAAAGCTCCAAAACGGCTTGTCCACTACTACACCCATCTGGTTTAGAAATTTGACGATCCTTTCAACTTGTTTTGCTGAACTTTGAGTAGGATCATCAAGGAATAATTTCGTTTTTTCATAAAGTTCGACGACGACTTCAAGAACTTGTCCATATTCTTCTTGCTTTCCAAGCTCGATCGCAACATTGAGCAAGGCTCTGGCATACTTAGAAGCTATGTGAGAGTATCTCATTGATTCTGTCCCTTCTTCAATACGTTTATAAGATATTCTTTCTTAGCCTTTTCATCAAGAACGCCCTGAAGGATCTTCATAGCAAGCGCAACAGCGATCTCTCCAGCTCGTTTTTCCACTTCATCCAGCGCCGCTTGTTTTTCTCGCTCGATCTGAGCACGTGCTGAATTCATGATTCTATCTGCTTCCTCACGAGCCTGATTTTTGGCTTGCGTGATCAACTCATCACTTTTCTGTTTTGCATCAGATACGATTTTCTCTGCCATCTGCCTTGCGTTACCTAAGATTTGCTCAGCCTCTTTTCTCATTTCTTGAGCTTCTTTTCGTTCTTTTTCAGCTTGAGCTAATTCTGACTCAACTTTTTCACGCCTTTTATCCATGATCTGAGTGAATGGTTTGTATAAAAGCTTGTATAGAACGAACAAGAGTATAAAGAAATTCAAGAGCTGTATAATGCCCGTGAGGTTGAGTTCGACAAAACCCATTTTCTGTCCTCCTCAGAGAACAAAGAGCATGAGTATGGAAATGAGTAAGGAATAAAGACCTGTTGTTTCACAAACAGCCTGGGATAACAACATTCTTGTTGTCAATACACCTATGAGTTCTGGTTGACGTGCCATAGCCTGCATTGCACCATCACCAACATGTCCTTCACCAACACCAGGACCGATTGCACCTGCTCCCATGCATATACCTGCACCTATAAACTTTCCCATCTGGATCAAAGCTTCAGCAAGAGTTGGTCCATTCTCCATAAAAATTCCTCCTTTTCACGATAGTGCTGATGATATATAAGCAATGGCAAGCACTGTAAAAACAAGTGCTTGAATTACACCCACAAAGATACCAAAAAATCCCCAAAGTACTACAGGTAGAAACAGATATTTTGCCATGTATGCCAGTAGATATGTTAACAATGCCCCACCAGCTATGTTCCCAAAAAGCCTTAGCGAATGGGATATTGGTTTTGAAAGTTCTCCTATGACATTCATTGGGAACATCAGTGGTATGGGCTCAAACCAAGATTTTGCCCACGCTTTGAGACCTTTTGACTTGATTGCAAAAACCTGGCTTATAAGGAAGACGAAAACAGCAAGGAATGCATTTGTGTTTATATCTGCGGTAGGCGAGAACCAAGTGTCAGAAAACAAATGAATCTTTTCTATATTCCCCTGTGCATTTGCCTCGATTGAAATACCAGGAATAGCACCGCCTAAGATGTTAGAAAGAACGATGAAAAGGAAAAGTGTACAGGCGATATAAAAAGTTGGTCTTACAAAGCGCTGATCCGGTATAGCATCTTCCACCATTTGATAAACAAAGTCCATCACAGATTCCAACGCAGCTTGTTTTCTATCGGGTATCAATTTTGGTTTTCTGAATCTATATACTACTAGTATTATTACAAACATTATGACCCAAGTCATGAAAATTGTAAGTGGATTCACTCTTGAAAAAATCCCTTGTCCGAAGGGAAGCTTCACAACCCACCTGTTTGCAACATTTTTAAATGCTTCACTCATGCTCTGTTTTGAAAGATAGATTGCATTCAAAATTCCTACAACAATGTAAATCAACAAAAAGACGACCAAGAGTACCTTTGTCTTCCTATCAAGACTCAGTTTCACCTAGTCACCTCCAGGACAAGAAGGCAGCCAATTTAGCATTGAAGAGCCCAAAAAATGCCCCAAAAACAGCTTGTACAGATAGAGTAACTGCACAAAAAGCCATGATAGCTCCACTTAGAGTATACCTTGACAGATAACCAACTACTGACATCTTTTTATTTGTTGAAACACATTTTTTAACATCACGCCAAAGAGCCCAGATATTAATGCACGCACCACAGGTTCCAAAGGCTACACCCAGGGCCCCTTTATAACCAAAGAGGAACCAAAACAAAACAATCTCAACTGTGCCCAGAACCATTATGTTTTTCAACATCTTTTTTATCGTGTTTGTCATATTTATCGGCTTCTCTCAAAAGATATTTAAAACCATTGTACAAACCAGATGCAACTCCAAGTAATATAAATACTACGAATATTACACCATTTTTCAATGTCCATTTGTCAATGTAATACCCAATAAAAGCTCCAACGGCAATATTAGAAAGGACAGTTACACCAAAATTCAAAATAATACTGTATTTACTCAAGCCTTGACGCACTTGATTGTTCCCTTCACCGACAGAATTGTTTCAATATCCCCTTCGTTTATAATCCCAACAGGCAGTTGAAGAACCAGGCCGTCGACAGTCAATCTCAAATCACGTCCCGTGACAACCGTTGGTGGAGTTATGGTGATTTTGCAATTGATCTTTTCAAGATTCATAGCAAGCGCACCGGCGATCATATTCCCAAGTTCTCCAATAGCGCTCATGGCAAGATCATCTAAAGAATCATATGGCATGTTCATCATCTTTGAAACCACCTGTACTGCCGTTCGAGGATTGAAAGAATATATCAGATTGCCTTCAACTCCACCTGCAAAACCTATGACCGTTACAAGGTCGTACTGTGGCCTGACCTCTTTGAGCACACCAGGTTTACCTATCAACGGTTTCTTACCAATCAGAACTTCCATCGTGTTGACTATCGCTGCAATTAAGGCATTCAAAACTCTTGCATCCAAGTTTATACCTCCTCATTCCCAGTTTTCAGACACATTTATATCGACTCTCAGTGGTACCGATAATTTTACCACATCTTCCATAGATTGTTTAATCATTAGTGATACCTCTTGGACTTCTTCATTGGGCACTTCTAAAACAAGTTCATCATGAACTTGGAGTATCATTTTAGAATTCATTTTCCTTTTTTTCATTTTATTATACAAATCTATCATAGCAAGCTTCATAATATCTGCTGCTGTTCCCTGTATCGGCGTATTCACTGCTATTCGTTCACCTTCCTGTCTGACCGTTGCATCCTTTGATCGTAATTGTGGCACCTCTCTTTTTCTTCCAAACATCGTTCTCACATGACCATATGTTTTAGCATATGCAACGGTCTTAGCAAAGTATTCCCTGACAGCTGGATACAGTGAAAAATATTCGTTTATAAAACGTTGAGCCTCTTCATAGGCAAGCCCTGTTCTTTGAGCCAACCCATAGGGCGATACTCCATAAATTACAGAGAAATTGACCATCTTCCCGACGGCTCTCATCTGTGGTGTAACTTGATCTTTTTCAACCTTAAAGATTCGAGATGCTGTAAATACATGTATATCTTCATCCTTTTGAAACGCCTCTATTAGCTTCTGATCTGTGCTCAAATGAGCCAAAACTCTTAGTTCAATCTGTGAATAATCTGCACTTACTATTTTCCAATCATTTCTTTGTGGGACCACAGCTTTTCGTATTTCTTTTCCTTCTTCTTGTCTGTTTGGCAGATTCTGAAGGTTTGGGTCGCTGCTACTCAGTCTTCCCGTAGCAGTACCAGTTTGGTGAAATGAAGTATGAATCCTGCTTGTTCTTGGATGAACAAGTTTTGGCAGTACATCCAAGTAAGTAGATTTGAGTTTTTGATATTTTCTGTATTCAAGAATTAGTGGAACAATAGGATGCTCATCAACTAATTCTTCAAGCACATCGGCTCTAGTTGAGAGATCACCAGTTGGAGTTTTCTTAGACCCCTGGATTTTGAGTTTTTCAAATAGTATGTAAGCCACCTGTTTTGGTGAATTCACATTGAATCTTTCTTTCGCATATTCAAAGATCTGCTGGGAAAGGTCGTTCATTTTGCTCGCGTATCTCATTGAAAGATCCCTCAAGTAATCTACATTCATGTATACACCTGTTAGCTCCATATCTACCAAAACAGGTATTAAGGGCATCTCGATCTTCTCAAAAACATTCTCTAAATCAAATTCGTGCAGTTTCAGGTTAAGAATATCGTACAGTCTGCGAGTTACATCGGCATCTTCTGCAGAGTACCTTGTTGCATCTTCAACAGGCACATCGGCAAAACTCAACGAACTGAACAAAGGCGAACTGTTTTTGACAACCTCATCAAAACTGATCATTTTGTAATTCAAAAACCTCATAGCCAACTCATCCAAGTTGAATCTTCTCTCATCTGGATTGAGTAAATAAGCTGCTATCATTGTATCAAAGGTGGGATCGACAGGATCGATTCCAAACCTTTTCAAAACGCTATAGTCGTACTTGAGGTTCTGCCCTACGATCTTTGTACCAGGCTGTTCTAATACTTGTTTCAAACTATTTATTGCCAGGTTCATGTCAATGTTGGGACCACCTTTATGTGCCAAGGGAACGTAATAACTACTCTTATCTGGTAAAGAAATCGAGAAACCAACTATTTTAGCATCCAAAGGTGACAAAGAATCCGTTTCAAGATCTATCACAATATACTGGCTTTTTTTCATCTTATTCATTAAATCTGTGAAACCATTTTCGTCTTTTATAGTTATATAATTGCTCTGTACACTTTGTTGGGAATAAAGTCCAAGTTCCTTCATTATACTGGAAAATTCCATTTGTTTTAGAAATTCAACCAGTTCATTCTCTTTGTAGCCCGTGTACTTTAGTTCTTTCCACTCTATTCCAAGTTGTAGATCTTTCATGAGAGTCACCAATCGCTTACTTTTGAAAGCATCTTCTTTACCTTCAATCAATAATCTTCCTATTCGACTATTTTCATCAATATTCTTGTATATGTTCTCAAGATCACCATATCTTTGAACCAATTCTATAGCAGTCTTCATTCCTATACCTTTAACTCCGGGCACATTGTCAACGGCATCACCCATCAACGAAAGTATATCGACTATCTGTGAAGGTTTTACTTGAAATCTTTCCCTAACTTTGAGCTGATCGTACAACTCAAGTTCACTGATACCCTTCGTTGGGCGCCACACCTTTATCTTTTCATTGACCAACTGCAACATATCTTTGTCGCCTGTGACTATAAAGATCTCTTCAAAGAGATTTTCACCATTTTTGGCTAAGGTTGCTATAACATCATCTGCTTCACATCCCTCGTACTCAAGTACCTTCACTCCAATAGCCTCTACACCTTTTTTTATGTAAGGCAGTTGTTGTATCATTGCATCTGGAGCCTGTGGACGTTGTGCTTTGTATTCTTTAAGCAACTCATGTCTGTAAGTATGAGTCTTCTTATCCATGGCAAAAGCCACACAGTCACCTTGTTTTATATGTTCTTTCAGAAACTTAATTAGCATTCTCATAACACCGTAGACTGCATTGGTTGGTAAACCTGAACTGGTAGAAAGTGACTGATCCACCGCGTAGTAGGCTCTGTAGGCAAGCCCCGTACCATCAAAGAGAAATAGTCTTACCATTTTTCTCGTGCTCCCTCAATTCCTCAAGGGCTTCGACTGCCTTTCTCAAATGAGGTATGACTATCGATCCTCCTACAATGAGAGCAACGTTGAAGACTTCAAAGAATTCGTCATCCGTTGTCCCCAACTGGAATAATCTTATGATATGATACGTAATGCAGTCGTTGCACCTCAAAACCATTGAAGCTACGAGTCCCAACATCTCCTTAGTCTTTTCACTCAAAGCGCCTCCTTCGTAAATTTGTGAATCAAGATTCATGAATCTTTTTGTATGAATGTTTCCTTTCTCGCTTATTAG
>JBKBIU010000296.1:0-2059 GCA_046294065.1 Pseudothermotoga sp. | reverse complement strand
CAACAAAGAATGGGATTAGCATGTGCAGCAGCCTACGTACTGTTTGCAATCATATTGATTTTCACCGGCCTACAGTTCTGGCTCAGTCGCAAGACTGTGGAATATGTTTCTTGAGGTGAAAGACATGAAGAAATTTCTCTTTCTCACATTGATTTATCTGTTGGTTTCTTGTGGTGCCATATTGATGCTATTACCTTTTGCATGGATGGTTTCAACCTCTTTCAAAGCAAGAAGCGAAGTCGAAAGGTGGCCACCTCAATGGGGTTCCAAAAATTTCTCAAGATCCTGGAATGTGAAGATCAGAGTTTCTAGAAGTTCAGCTGGTGGAATCGATTGGAGAGGGTTGACTTTGAGAGAAGCTCTAACACTTAGAGACTCTCAAGAGACGGTTAATCTTCTTTCACTCCTAATAGATGGTGATCCTATTTACCGTGGAACGTTAACAATTTATCTCCCTGAAGAATTCGCTTATCTTCACGGAGAACTCGATGGAGAAAGTTTTGCCAAATTCCTTGAACAGCTGAATGATTTCACTCAAAACAAACAAGTATTTGGTCTGGCAAAATCATCTCAGAATGCCGAAGAGTTCTTTTCAAACTTTTTTATACTTTATCAACATGGTCAGTCGGCACTCTTGGATCGCAGAAATTATATATCCCAAGCCGAACAGATAATGAGCAGTTCGTTGAGTCAGCTGGAAGTATTTGAAAGATACGCAAACAGAATTGTAGAAAGTCAGAGAGATTTCTATCTATCCTTCATATCTAAGGCAAAGAAGTCACTGAACGACACATTGTCAAAGGTGACAACCTTCAGAAAGGGTACAGTTCCACTGTTACAGAAGACAGAAATAGAAAATCTCAGAAAGGATATCAAAAGATGCATTGAACAAATTTCAACAGACTCATTGAATCAAGAATTAAAAGACACGCCGGTGATACAGTTGTACGAAAATAGAATTGTTCAGCCACTTCAAAATCTATTGGATGTACTCGATACCTATGACTTTGTTGACCAGTTCTTTAGATCAGTTCAAACCCAAAAACCGCAGACCAGCAAGATCGTTTTCAAATTCTTGACCAACTCAGAAAGGGACAAGATCCTGTCTGACCAGCTTGCTAAAATGAATTCTCCTGAAAGAATAGATCGCATAATCAAGGATCAACTCGCCCGTTCTACTACTTCCTTGCCTGAGAGAGTTGACAAAGTTTTGGATGAACAGCTTTATAAGGATTTTGAGGCTATGCATGTGGAAAACTTAAGAACATATATTCAGCAATTGAAGCAACCGCTCTCTACATTGTCCGGCGCGTTGAAATACATAGGTGTTGAGAATCTCTCACAGTTTGAATCCTTCAGTATGATGATTCGGAAACTTGAAGAATCAGCCGTTATAAGTCAAGCTGTTCAGATAAGTTTGGAAAAGCTTGAAAATCTTTCACAGGTCATAAGCAACACAGAGTTATTCTGGCAGCTTTTAACACAAGTTTATGATAACATTCAAGCCGTTTCAGAACTGCGAAGGATCTATAATCAAAGTCAGTCGGCCATGAAGATCATTCTGGCACCTGAGTTTGTAAAAAACATCAGACTTAATAGAAATCAGAACATTGAAATAGAATTGAACAATGTCCACCCCGTTTACCTTGAGGACGAAAATTACGCTGTTCGTGTCGAATATAATATAAGAGAAGTTTTTGCAAACATCTTCCAGAACTACGTGATGGCTTGGAAGAGTGCACCCTTTGGTATTTACTATTTGAATACTGCTTTTGTATCTATAGTCACTACAATTCTGGAGGTTATTTTTGCCGCTATGGCTGCCTACGCTTTTGCCATAATGAGATTTCCTGGAAAAAATCTGATCTTTGCACTATTTTTGGGTACAATGATGATTCCTGGAGAGGTATTACTAGTGCCTAATTTCATAACCATATCTAGATTAGGTTGGATCGACACCTACTACGCTTTGATTATACCTTGGATTGTGAGTGTATTCGCGATTTTCTTAATGCGACAGCACTTTTTGACGCTCCCCTCTGAGCTGAAGGACGCGGCT
>JBKBIU010000295.1:0-2064 GCA_046294065.1 Pseudothermotoga sp. | reverse complement strand
ACTCTTTTATTAATTCTATCATAAAGTTCCTTTCTGTCTCGATTTAAAATTATCAATGTGAACCTGCCGGCAGGTGAAATCTCCTTTTGAAGCTCAGAAAACTTCTTTCCTGATTTCAGACAAACCTCAAGTGCTCTGATCGTCCTTTTCAAGTCATTTTTGTGAATCTTAGAAGCAGCCTGTGGATCGTACTGTTCCAACAACTTCCTTAGAGAACCTGCATTCTCTTTTTCAAGTTGCAAAAGTTCAGATCGCAATTTTTCATCTTTCGGGACCCCATCAAAGATGCCTTTGAGCAGAGAATCGATGTACAAACCAGTTCCTCCAACGAAGATTGGGATCTTTCCTTCTTTTATGATCTTACTGGCTGCACCAATGGCATCTCTCCTGAATTGATAGACGCTGTAGTATTCATCTGGTTCAACTATGTCGATGAGATAATGCTTGACCAGCTTTCTCTGTGCAGGCGTGGGTTTTGCTGTACCGATATCCATGTACTTATAGATTTGTCTTGAATCAACGGAAACAACCTGCCCACCAACATTTTGGCAAACACTGAGTGCTATCTCTGTTTTACCGACAGCTGTGGGACCAGCTATTATAATCATCTTTTCTCTATCACTCCGTAAAGTACCTGGCTCCTCTTGCTGCCAAAGATTTTATCGACAGATATTCGTTTGAAGAGGCTATCCTTTGCGTGTGCTTTTAGAACGACCCTTCTCTTTGCAACTCTGACCATGTGATTGACATCGTCGATATCTACGGTATCGTAAATTGCAAACGGCCTCAATGGATTCATGGAAGATGATTCGAAAACAGGATTTTCAAACATTGGATCACAGTAAACAATGTCATATGATTCTTCAGGACAAGACCTCAAGAATTCCTTAAAATCAGCGTGTAATACTTGTATTCTTTTCATTGCTGCATTGATCCAGCTCTCTTTTGCTTTGTGATTTTCTAGTCCGTCTCTTACAACGACAAAGATTGGTGTTGAGCCTTCGATACCTACTACCCGTCCCGAGTCTAGAAAGGCAGCCATTAGAATCGCCTCGGTGCCGAGGCCAAGGGTTGTGTCCAGTATAACCTCATCACCCCTCAGCTGTAAACAATCTATCAGATGGTCTTTCAAACCCTTTTGTATGTTTTTCATTCTAACCTTTGCCATGGATGGATGAAAGAAGAACTCCAAATGCTCAGATTTGACAACGATTCTATCTTTTTCGATAACGTAACAGTATTCTCCTTGGGTTTCCTTTGAGATATTTGGATGACTCTTTCGTATCAAGTATGGCAGTTTCAATTCATCTGCGAGCTTTTTTGCCTTTTCTACTTGTGCTTCAGTAGGGTCGTGTGAAGTAGTGACAAATATCACTTTGTGCCATTCGCCCCCTTCGTGGTATTAACACTTTCCTCTATTTCTTGGAGCTTTACCAGTAGATCTGCATACAATGATCTGAGTCTTTCGTTCTTACTGAGACATTGCTGATATCTTATGTATGAAATTGCAAATATGAAAGATAAAAAACACAAGACAATGAATATAGCGATCTTGAATATAAAAGTTCTGGACTTTTTTCTAGCTTTGATTGATTTCATTTTCCAATTGATACTCAGACAAACCACCCGCTTCACTTCAAACCCGTGCGCGCTACTCCGCGTATGAAATATTTCTGAGTAAACAAGAACAATATTACTATAGGAAGAATGGAAAAGGTGGCAGCGGCCATTAATTGATTATACACAGTTCCTACATCTGTGCTGAAGGTCTGAAGTCCTACAGGCAAAGTCCTAAATCTGTCTTTGTTGGTTACTATCAAAACCCACAAGAATGCGTTCCAGCTTCCCACAAATTTAAGGAGTGCGCATGTTATTATTGTGGGTTTTGAAAGTGGTGCAACAATAGTCCACAAATATCTGAAATGGGAGCAGCCATCTATCAAAGCCGCGTCCTTCAGCTCAGAGGGGAGCGTCAAAAAGTGCTGTCGCATTAAGAAAATCGCGAATACACTCACAATCCAAGGTATAATCAAAGCGTAGTAGGTGTCGATCCAACCTAATCTA
>JBKBIU010000294.1:0-2065 GCA_046294065.1 Pseudothermotoga sp. | reverse complement strand
TCAAGCACTCCCTAACAAATGAATTCTACACCTTTATAGATCTCTCCTAGACACAAGATTTGTGTTGATTGTGAGTAACACATAGATCTCTAAAAATGGGTTGGTGTAAAGTTTCATTAACTCTTCAAGTAGATCAGACAGCAAAATTTCTAAATACAACTCAGTCTTTGATCTGTTGATTGCATTTGTTATCCGACGAGCGAAGTGATAGAATTGATATAATTGATGTAAAAGGATTATATTCATAAAGAGTTTGAATTTACCAACTGCGGTCATGTATGGGAGGAGGTAGGTTATGGCACCAGTTAAGATCAGCATCATTGGAGCTGGCAGCGCCGTCTTTTCAATGAGATTGGTGAATGATCTGTGTAAGACAAAAACCTTGGCAGGCAGTTTAATATCGCTCATGGATATCGATAAAGTCAGACTGGACGGCGTCTATGATCTTGCAACCAGGTATGTTAAAGAACTTGAAGGCGATCTGCGTTTTGAAAAAACGACTAAACTGGAAGAATCTCTTAGGGATGCCGATTTTGTCATAAACACGGCGATGGTTGGCGGGCACAGTTATCTTGAGCGAGCAAGGCAAATCGGTGAAAAACACGGCTACTATCGTGGAATAGATACGCAGGAATTCAATATGGTTTCAGATTACTACACGCTGAGCAACTTCAATCAACTGAAGTTTTTCGTAGATGTGGCAAGAAAAATGGAGATATTCTGTCCAAACGCATGGCTTTTGCAAACAGCTAATCCTGTTTTTGAAGGCACTAATCTCATCAAACGTTGTTCAAAGATCAAAGTCGTAGGGTTCTGCCACGGACACTATGGGGTTCATGAAATGGTCGAAGCCCTCGGACTGGATATAAAGAAAGTAGATTGGCAAGTCGCAGGATTCAATCATGCCATATGGCTTAACAGATTTCTTTATGACGGTAAGAACGGTTATGAACTTGTCGAAAAATGGATCAACGAGAATTCAAGTACTTGGAAACCCAGGACACCTTTCGATCTTCAGCTGAGCCCCGCTTCTATTGATATGTATAAATTTTATGGTCAGATGCCAATAGGTGATACCCCCAGGAACGGTTCTTGGAAGTACAACTATGACCTTGAAACAAAGAAGAAGTGGTACGGAGAACCTTGGGGAGGCGCAGATTCAGAAATTGGATGGAAGTGGTATCAAGAGAGACTTAGGATGATAACTGATGCCATCAATTATCTGTCAACAAACAAGTCCATTAAACTCCTTGCTTTGGAATCTTATCTCAAGCTATTACCGAAAGGTTCTGTACCGGAGGAACTCAAACAAGAAATAAAAATTTTCACATCGCCCACAGCTCTCAGTGGTGAACAACATATACCATTCATAGACGCAATTGTTAACAACAATATTCAGAGATTCGTTGTAAATGTTCCAAATGAAGGTTATATACCACAAGTACCAAACGGAGTTGTCGTTGAGGTTCCCGCAACAGTTGACAGAAACGGATGGCACGTGGAAAAAATTGATCCACCCTTGAGCGATAAAGTTATAAAGATGTACTTGTTACCAAGAATGCTTAGAATGGAATGGGCACTTGATGCAATAATGCACGGCGACAAAAACGCACTCATTGAAATACTTCTCAGAGATGTTAGAACAAAGTCCTATGAACAAGCTGTAAATGTTGTTGAAGAAATTCTATCCTTACCGGAAAACGAAAACATGAAAAATCACTACAACAATCACCAAGAATTGTGATATACTTTTTGACAGAATTATCATTTCTGAAAGGAGGAGTTTGAATGAAAAGATTAGCAGTCCTGTTTGCAATCTTGGTCTCTGTGATTGCGTTGGCACAGGTAAATGTTGATGTTTTTGGATCTTACAACTTCATATTGAATGCAACACCTACTACAGTATCTACAGCTACTTACCTATCATTTGGTGCTTTGGTAACTTACGAGGTTTCCGAGGGTGTAGAGATCGGCGGGGGAGTAGGACTGGCTTGGTTTCTTAGCGATTCCACCAGTACAATTGCAAATTTCTTGGGTGGTGTCAATACTGTATACGCACTCGACT
>JBKBIU010000293.1:0-2070 GCA_046294065.1 Pseudothermotoga sp. | reverse complement strand
ACATCTTTTAAAACCGGAACGATCCTGGGCGATCTCAATTCTCCAACCACACAAGATTTTGGCCTTCCAAGTTCTGCTGTATATTCTTCGAATCCTGTTTGAGTGAACCTGGTTTCTCTTGTAGAAATTTCTTGAAGAATCCTGCCTATGTTGAAATACGGAATCTCGTGGTCTGTCCCGTTCATCAAGAGTGGAGGATTGTGGGGAGCTATCTTTGAAAGTCTGTCTGCTTCTTCAATGAATTTTCTTTTCAATGATTGTGTATCCATACCAAAGTGTGCTGCATTTGAATAACTGTGAATGAGATAGATCGCATCTACCGCGTCACCAAAGGGAGTCGACCAAGAAAAGGATGTGTCTTGGAGACTATCGACACCACGCCAGATCACGGCCCATTTCAAGCCAAGCCCCTTCACCACTGCTGGCATGTATGCGTTGTGCCCGAACATATCGGGTAAGTAAGCCACCTTGGAAAGATTTATACCAAATTTCTTGGCAATTTTTTCACTGTAAAGATAGTTTCTGATCCAAGACTCCGCACCGATGAGAAATTCGTCGGGCAATACATACCATGGACCGACGCTGATCCTTCCATCTTTTATCAAATCCAGAAGATCTTGGTTTGTACCCATAGTTTCCTGAAAATCTTCAAGGACCACCGTTTGTCCATCAAGATGGAAATGTTGGAAAGAGTCGTCTTTTTTCATATGATCGACGACTTTTTCAAGTAGGAACGTCAATCTTTCTCTAAAGATCTCAAAAGAAGCATACCATTCCCTGTCCCAATGGGTGTGTGTCACTACATAAACTCTTTTCAAACAAGGTCACCTCTCTTTACAAAAACAGGGTTTGTAATCACCAATGGCAGATCATTCTTACTAAACACGATGAGCATCACAAAATCATTCTCCTGTACTGCAACTTTGATATCTATTTCACTCACCCTACCAAGGTCTCTTGCGTCATTTTTGGTGATCAGTAAAACCTTTTCTTGACCGATTTTTCCTATTGAAGCTTCCACATGAACTTGGTCATTTGCCAAAAGAACTTGGCCACTTTTCTTGCCTGCCACCGTGAAAGAAATGTGATTTGCATAGCTCAGCAGTACTCTTCCAAATCTTATCGAGAACAACATTTCAGATAAATTCAACTCTCTTGCAAAGACGATTGTCTTTAACCAATCCGTATCGGACCTTCTGTGAAGATCTCTCCCGGCCGTTGCAGTGATTCTTGAACCTCTCTTCAGATTTTCGATCCATTTACCAACTGCCTCAAGATTCAATTCAAATCGACTCAGATCCGCATTCCATACTTCAACAAAGTCTGTTTTAAACGGATCAAAATCATATGTCCATTTGCATCCGACACAGAGAGGATCACCGAGAGCAAAGGGATGAGCGACTCCCATCAGTCCATATTGATTGTGAACTGTGTGCAGTACCTGAGAAACATCTTTTTTAGTACCATCGACTTCTTTCCAATCTATAAAAGTGCTACACCCAAGTATGAGGGCATGGCCATTGAAAGTGTTCAGCTCTTGCCCAGGAAACCCCGAGATTCCTTCAATGTCAGAAAGGTCCCTCCAGCCGGTTGTGTTGCTGTGATCTGTTAGAAAGAAAAAGTCAAAACCAAGATCTTTCAGGTAACTTGCCAGCTCTTTCACAGTAAAAGAACCATCACTATGTACACTGTGCGTGTGTAGTTCCCCAACGTAGTTTTTCCAGGTAGAATTCTCCTGGAAGTTGATGGATAATCTGTAAGCTACATCTGTAAAAAGATAATGATTTTCAAAGTAAACTCTCCATTTGCCGGGCAGTGGTAGTGTTTTCTGAGCGGCCGAGCTTGCCTGTTTGCCAACGACAAATTGTGTTGTTCCCCTGTCATACCTTCCCATGAACCTATTCATAGAATCGTATATAAGAAGATTCAAGTGGTTTTGAATAGGTCCAATTGAGGTTGGAGCATACTCAAAGTGAAGTTCAACGGCACTGGCATTTTCTGGAACCTCAAACTCTTGAAACAGGACCTTTTTCGAGTTTTCTACGTTCAGCTTTCCTTCAATGACTATCA
>JBKBIU010000292.1:0-2072 GCA_046294065.1 Pseudothermotoga sp. | reverse complement strand
TCACCGATGATCTTTATTCCAGATCTTTTCAATGCCTGAGCAATCTTGGGGTCTCCCAGACTCACCTTTGTTACTCCAACAACTTCAACATTAAACTTAGAACATTTTTCCAAAATCTTATATGCGTTTTCTTCTATCAGTCTAAGGTTTATATATAATCGTGGCATAACCACCCTCCCTATTCCATTTCGTCTTTCATTCCTACCTCGTTGAGAATGATAAAGTCTTTATCTCTCCAGTTCTTTTTCACCTTTACGTGAAGATCTAAATAAACTTTCTTGCCCACAAGTGGTTCTATTTCCATCCTTGATAATGTGCCGATTTGCTTTATCATAGAACCATCTTTGCCAATTAAGATGCCCTTTTGAGATTGTCTTTCAACGTATATTGTTGCGGCAATATAGATCAGATCATTCTCTTTTTCTACAATTTGATCCACGATCACTGCCACACAATGAGGAATCTCTTCTCTGATGAGCAGCAGGACTTTTTCTCGTATCAGTTCAGCCACCTGAAAAGAGAGGGGCCGATCGGTAGTCATTTGCTCTGGAAAGTACATTGGTCCTTCTGGAATAGAGGATTTAATAGCCTGGAACAGTTCTTGAATTCCTTGATTCCTGGCAACACTCGTGAAGAAAACCTTCTTGAAACATTCGCACTTTTTTTGTGCAGACTCGGCAATTTCTCTATAAGTATCTGTTAGATCGATTTTGTTAACAACCAAAAAGGTCTCGGTCTTTGAAAATCTAACGAGCTGACACATCTCCATCTCTGGTTCACCAAATCCTTTGGAAGCGTCCACAACAAACAAAATTAAATCGCATCCTTTCACGGCCTGAACTGCCACTTTCACCATGAATTCTCCGAGTCTATGGATAGGTTTGTGTATGCCTGGAGTATCTATAAATACTATTTGATGTTCTTGGTCTGTATAGATGCATCTGATTCTGTTGCGTGTAGTCTGTGGTTTGTCCGAAACGATGAGTACTTTTCGGCCAAAGAAGGAATTCACAAGGCTTGATTTACCCACATTTGGCCTTCCTATCAATGTGACGAAACCAGATTTCAATTCATTCACCTCTCTAACTTGAAGGCATAGGGTAGTAATTTACTGACCCGCGTTGTGGTATATTTCCCAGCAAGGTTGGCTAATATCACCTCAAAATCTCCAAACTCGCTCATCACTTGTCTACAGGCGCCGCAAGGGCTTACAGGTTCCACAGTGTCTGCCACAACGACGAGTTTCTCTATCTCTCTCTCACCCGATGAGATGGCTGAAAAGATTGCAACTCTTTCGGCGCAGATAGTTAAACCGTAGGAGGAATTTTCAATGTTACATCCTGTGAAAATTCTCCCATTTTTTGTAATAACTACGGCGCCAACGGGAAAACCTGAATAGGGCACATAAGCATTTGCCATTGAAGATATTGCTATTTTTATCAAATCTTCATTCTTCAATAGGCTCACCCCTTCTAATTATCATGAGCACTCGTTCGATTCTATTTTTGGTTGCTGCAACGATTCTGAAATGGAACTGACCGACATCTATTTCCTCACCCACCGAAGGGATTTTCTGAAACAGCTCCAGAAGATAACCGGCCAATGTTTCGTGCTCGGTTTCTTCAAAATGAATACCCAGTTCACGTTCAAGATCATTTATCGGTGTAGTAGCGTTTATCAAATAAGTATTTTCGTTGATCTTCTTGATTCCACTCATCTCGTCATAGTCATATTCATCCATTATTTCACCGATCAACTCTTCTAAGATATCTTCAAGAGTTACTATACCTGCTGTCCCACCGAATTCATCAACAACAATGGCTATATGTACTTTTTTCTCTTTGAAAATCTTCAACAGTGTACCAACCTTCATGGTTTCAGGAACGAATATAGGTTCTCTCATGATCTCTTTTACCTTTCTGTCTCCAAGATCTTCTGCTCCTTTCTCCTGGATGTATCCGACAACATCCTTTGCATAGCAGACACCTGTGACGTTATCTATATCCTCCCGGTAGACCGGTATTCTGGAGTAGCCTTCACGATTGACAACTTCCATGAGTTCCAACAGGGAC
>JBKBIU010000291.1:0-2074 GCA_046294065.1 Pseudothermotoga sp. | reverse complement strand
AGTGGCAGTTGTATACATTGACAACGAATATGGTGTTCACGCAGCTCAAATGGTTAAGGAAAAGATCAAAGATTACCAAGCCGATGGTTTTACAATTGTTGCCGACGTTAAGTATCCAGCGGGTGCTACCAATGTGGACATTGAAGTTCAAAAAGTCAAAGGTGCAAAACCTGATGCCATATTCCATGCTTCCTACATAGGCGATATGACGATGTTTGTCAAAAAATATAAGGAATTCAATGTGCTACCGAAGGTTGTACTTTCATATTGTGGTGGTTATCAAGACCCACAGTTTGTGATCAACCTCGGAAAGGATGCCGATTACTTTGCAGGTCCAAATGCGACGACCTCCGCACTGTTTAAGAAAATGCCCATATTAGCTAAAATAAATGAGATGTACAAAGCAAAGTCAGGCGTAGATATCGATGGTCCAACACTGGAAGATTTTGCCTCGGCTATCGTTATAGCGGAAGCCATCAACTTGGCTGGTTCTACTGAACCTCAGAAAATCTTGAACGTTCTCAAGACAGGGACCTTCATGGCACCGTACTTTGTTTCGGGAAGGATAAAATTCGGTCCAGATGGTCAGAATATCTATTCTGCTTCTGTCATGACCCAGATCCTCAACGGTGTTTATGAAGCAGTCTGGCCAGAGCAGTATCAAACCAAGGAACCCGTACCACAGTTCCCAGAATGGAATAAGAGATAAACTCAGGGGGGCGCAAGCCCCCTTTAAAGATTAAAAAAGAGGGGATGAACGATGTTTCTGCAAGTTATATTAACCGGTGCACTTATAGGTTCAGTTTATTCTCTTGTAGCAGTCGGGTTGACTCTTGTTTGGGGTTTAATGGACATCATAAACTTTGCCCACGGAGATATGATGATGATATCCATGTACACTGTTTTTTGGCTTTATACACTCTTGAAATTTGATCCTTTTGTTTCATTACCCATATCTGCAGGGATAACGGCTTTACTTGGCGTACTGATTTATAAATTTGTCATCAAACGTGTGGTCAATGCTCCGGGTTTGATGGCACTTCTTGCTACCTTTGGACTTAGTTTGTTCATCAGAAATTTTGCACAATTTTTGTGGTCACCGAATTACAGATTCGTTGGTGAATCAATTTTGTCAGGAAAGAGAATATTTTTAGCAGATTTGATAATAGGCTTACCACAACTGGTGGCAGCCTTAGGAAGCATTGTGATGACACTCTTAATAGCTTTGTTCATAAAGAAAACCAAGACGGGCAAAGCTATACAAGCTACTGCTCAGGGCAGAGATATTGCAGAGCTAATGGGTGTGAACACCGAAAAAATATATGCCATAACCTTTGCGCTCTCTGGAATCTGTGTGGGTGTTGCTGGGACACTTCTGTCAGGTATCTTTCCCGTTTATCCCGAAGCTGGTGCTATGTATGGATTACTTGCATTCGTGATAGTCGCTTTGGGTGGTTTTGGAAATATCTGGGGTGCCTTCTATGCTGGCATTCTCATTGGCCTTACGGAGGCGCTCGGGGGTTTTTACTTAGGAACCCAATTCAAATATGCTCTGGCTTTTCTGATATATCTTCTAGTACTTCAGTTTAGACCTAAAGGCTTATTTGGGTGGTGAATGTGGCAATGAAAAATCGATTGCTTTACATGATTTCTGTCGTTGTGCTTGTCCTTCCTTTTATTTTTCGAAACGTTAATTTTCAGCACATCATGATAATGTTTTTAATTTTTGCAGGACTTGGTGAAAGTTGGAACATCATAACCGGTTTTGCAGGCCAAACCTCCTTTGGTCACGCGGCTTTCTTCGGTATAGGTGCTTATACATCGACGATATTGTTTTACAAATTTGGTATTTCACCCTGGGTTGGAATGCTCTTGGGAGCGTTGTTCGCTGCAGTGATATCTGCCATTGTCAGTTATCCTTGTTTTCGCTTAAAAGGGCATTACTTTGCTGTAGCAACTCTTGCTGTTGCGGAAATCATAAAGCAACTTTTTGTTAGCTGGGATTATGTGGAAGGCGCAACAGGAATATCTATTCCCGTAAGGCCTGACAGTTTCTGGATGATGCAATTTCACA
>JBKBIU010000290.1:0-2077 GCA_046294065.1 Pseudothermotoga sp. | reverse complement strand
TTGCAGAGAAGATTGAAACAAAAGCTGGCTGGACTTTCCCGTCTCCAGAAGAAGACTGGGTAAGGGGTTATCCTCAAGAAATGAAAGATTTTGCCTTAGCAATCTTGGGTAATAAGGAACCAGAATCAGACTTTGAACTTGCAAAAGAAACTACGATGATTATATATGCGGCTTACCTTTCAGCCGAGAAGGGCGTTAGAATAGACTTGTGAAATTGGGAGGTTGAGTCATGGATCTGTCCTGTGACTATGTTGGCCTCAAACTAAAGAATCCTATCATTGTTGCTTCTTCAGGACTTGCTGAAAATCTGAAGAACATGAAAAAGGCGGAAGAACATGGTGCAGCGTGCGTTGTTGTTAAATCTTTTTTCCAAGAAAAGGTTTGCCGGATATCGCCAACACCAAGATTCGAGATCATAGAGAGAAAGATGGGAAGACTGAGATCACAGACCTTTTATTCCTTTGAACAAGCGAGCCCATTTGAGGCAGATGAGTACTTTGAAGAAATTAGAAAGGCGATCAATACACTCTCAATACCAGTCATACCTAGTATAAACTGCATAACAGATGACGGGTGGGAAAAATATTCAAAGATGGCAGAGCAAACAGGTGTTCCAGCACTTGAATTGAATGTTTCTTGCCCTCATGGGTCGATTTCTTTCAGAGGTGGGGATGTTGAGGAAAAAATCTTGAGTGTTGCAAGGATTGTTCGCGATGCTGTGAAAATACCTTTGATCGTAAAACTTCCAATGCAGCTTTCTTCACCACTTTCGATGGCAAAAATGCTTGAAAGAATCGGTATAAACGGAGTAGTCATGTTCAATAGACTGACGGGACTCGATATAGATCTTGAAAGTGAACGTCCGATCATGCACGGTGGTTATGCTGGGCATGGTGGTCCTTGGGCTTTTAACTATGTTTTAAGATGGATTGCCAACAGCAGCCCCCATCTTGACCTTTCGATAGCTGCCTCCGGTGGTGTCGGTAACGGTGAGGATGTTATTAAGTACATTTATGCTGGAGCTGATGTGGTAGAAGTATGTAGTTTGATATATCTTGTTGGCTATCAAGCCATAGACACGTTGCTTGATCAGATCAGATCCTTCATGGAAAAGAAGTCTTACTCGAACTTTTCACAGTTCAGAGGCAAAGTAAGTGGCAAAGCGATTCTTGGCAACGAAGAAATAGACAGAAGACGTCTCTTCAAAGCAAAAATAGATCCTGTACTGTGTACATCTTGTGGTGTTTGTCAAAGTGTGTGTATTTACGATGCTCCATACCCATCGGACAAAAACTATATTATTGGAGATCGGTGTGACGGTTGTGGACTGTGTGTTAAGTTGTGCCCAACGAAGGCTATAAAAATGGTGCCCTGGGAGGATGAGTGATGAAAAGAATCTGTGCAGACGTTGTTGTGATAGGTGCTGGTGGTGCGGGAATGAGAGCTGCCTTGTCGGCAAAAGAAACAGCACCAGAGATGGATGTTTTATTAGTCAGCAAGAAACCAGTCGGAAAAGGTGGGACAACAGCTCTTGCTTGTTCTGATAGAATGGCATTTCATGCAACTCTGCCTTACACATTACCCGTTCAAGATAACTGGAAACATCACGCTCTAGACATATACAAAATAGGAGGGGAGGTGTCGGATTACAATCTTGCGGAGATTCTTGCAAAGGAGAGTCATGAGGCAGTCGAGTATCTTTTAAGGATAGGCGTACCTTTCGTAAAGACAAAAGACGGGACGGTCGATCAATTCCTCACAGATGGTTCGATCTATCCAAGGGCTTGCTATGTTGGTCCAGAGACAGCTATAGAAATCGCAAAAGCTTTACAAAGACAGATTCAGTCTTCTCAGATTCAAATTGTCGAAAACATGATGGTCTATGATTTTATCGTTAAAAACGAACGTGTCCTTGGGGCTAAGGCTATAGATGTTCTCACCAACGAGTTATGTCTAATTCAAGCAAGATCATTTGTTCTTGCAACAGGCGGTGCAGGTGCCTTGTATTCTCAAAATGTCTTTCCTGACGAGATGACTGGCGATGGTTATGCAGCCGCCTTAAGAGCTGGTGCACAAT
>JBKBIU010000289.1:0-2080 GCA_046294065.1 Pseudothermotoga sp. | reverse complement strand
GATGGGGACAAAGCAAGAGAAGGAGAAATTCTCTTCTAGACCTTGGGTTTCAACTCTAGTGGGAAAACCCGCAACAATCTATGCCTCAACCGACGAACTGTCTCTGAAAACTGGTACGATAAAGGGAAGTGGCATCAAGATCCAGCTGACACCTTTGAATATTGCCGACGAAAAAGTTGCCACAAAAATTGTCATTTCAGATCCTTACAATCCAACAACTTTTGACAATGAACTTTGGCTAACTCAAGATTTTTCACCGATTTGTCTGATGACTGTGAAAACGCAGAATAACATGAGTTATTTCGCAGTATATATCAGGGCATCGTTTCTTAACGAACTACCAAAGGAAAATGTCTTCATGGTGGCAAGTGTTGATGAACTTGCAAATCTTTTTGATCTTTCTTCTTTGAAAAGAACCAGTGAAATATATGGATTTCTTTTGACAAATTTTTCAACGTTTAGCGGTCAATTCAGCACCTCAATTTGGATTACAGAATCACTTGTTTTACGGTCAGAGATATTTTTATTACCCCTCAGTCTAATGGCAGGGATAGAAGGATCTATCGGCGAAGAGGGTCTCAGAGGGGGTGTGAGTTTCATCTATGATGGGAACTTCTACTTGGCACTTGGTGTTTCTGATTACTCAAAGCTTTCTGATCTACTGACGCTCTTTGCAGAGTTCTATCCTTTCAAGCTCCTTATAAATGAGCTGAAATTTGTTGCACCTCTGTGGAAGGTTGGAGCTGAGCTTGAATTTGAAAATTTCAATATTACACTGGGGGCATACAACAATGGAAAGATAAATTTTTGGTGCGATGGGCGGATCAAGATCAAAGAAGGGTTCTTCATACTACTTGGCGGTGAATATTCACTGAATGGGGAGATATATCTTAGAGCTGGACTTTACATTAGATTCTAACCCCTATAGCCAAGTTTGCTATATCCCACGCAGTTTTTTTGCAAACTGCGTGGTCTTTTTAAGAAGTTAACACGACCTTCAAAGCCTGCCTTTTTTCAACTAATCTGAGAGCTTCGTTGGCTTGAAGAAGGTTTAGTCTGTGAGTAATCAATTTCTCAAAAATATCTTGGTTTCTCAAAACAATATCCACAGCCTGCACAAGATGTTTTGAATCGCTAACCCAAACTCCTTGCAGATGTGCATTTTTCAAGACAAGATTATGGTAAACATCTAGTGGAATCGGCTCCTGTGGTACTGCGACGCCAGTAACGAGGTACGTACCACCTCTTCTGAGAAGGTTAAGACCTTCCAAAAGGGCTTTACTACTTCCAGTTGCCTCAATTACAAGATCTGCACCTCTGTTGTTCGTCAAGTCGAGTACTCTCTTTCTTCTTTCATCTTCGGTCAATTCATACCTATTCAGTACGAGATCTGCACCTGCCTTTATGGCAAGATCAAGTCTTTGCTGTGCACCGCTTATCATTATCACAGTTGATGCACCGAGTGACTTTGCAGCGACCACACAGAAGACTCCAAGTGGTCCCGCCCCTTGTACAACAACGGTTTTTGAAAGTATAGGTTCAATGAGAATATCAAAAGCGTGCATAGCCGTTGCGCCTGAACATGCTGCTATTACAAGTGTTGAGGGATCGGTATTTGTTGAGATCTTCAGGATATCAGTCTCTTTGAAGAGAATCATGTACTCACTGTAACCACCCAGTAGATATGGGTAATATTCGCATGACAGATTGATTCCATATATCTTTCTATTTGGACATAGATAAGGTTGTTTTGCGACCTTACACCAAAAACATTGATTGCAAACAATTCCGCGATTCCATATGATGTAGTCACCTTTTTGCAATTTGTGTCCATTCAAATCATACTTTTCCGTATTTATATCCAATACTTCTCCGATCGCTTCATGGCCAAGGATAATAGGCAGAGGAGTTCTTGGATCCTCACCTTTTGCCATGTGAAGATCACTACCACAGACTCCGCTTGCAAGGATTTTAACCAAAATACCTCCGTCAGGTAAAAAAGGGATTTCAAATTCTCTTTGAACCAGCGGTTTGTTGAAATGTTCGAGTACCATGGCTCTCGATTTCAATTCACTCACCT
>JBKBIU010000288.1:0-2086 GCA_046294065.1 Pseudothermotoga sp. | reverse complement strand
TCACACAGGACTCTCGGTACACAGGATATGGCACTTTCCATATCTTTAAAAGGTGTCAATAGGACTGCAGAGTATTTTGGCTTAGGTATGAGCCTGAGAATAATCTTTGTTATAATTCCAAGTGTTCCTTCACTACCGATGAACAGGCGAATCATATCGTATCCCATAACGTTTTTCATCATCTTTCCACCAAAATTGACAATTTCACCGGTTGGCAAAACTACCTCCAAACCCAAAACATGAAAGGAAGTCGGACCATATTTGAGAACCTTCACTCCACCCGCATTCTCGGCAACATTACCACCAATGGAAGAGCTTTCACTGCTAGCTGGATCTCCGGCATAGAAAAACCCGTGTTCCTCAGCTAATTTTTGTATTTCATCAGTTATTACACCAGGCTCGACAACTACTGCCATGTTTTCAAGATCGAGTTCCAAGATGTGATTCATCTTTTCTAATGAAAGTACTAATCCACCGCTGGTAGGTATGGCACCACCGGAAAGTCCCGTACCAGCACCTCTTGGGGTAACTGGGATTTTATACTGGTTTGCAATCTTTAGTATTTCACTGACCTGCTGAGCATTGGTTACAAAAACCACAGCGGCGGGCGTCGATGGTTCAACAGAACTTGTTTCATCCTTCGAATACTTCTCAATCTCGTCGTAATCTGTCTTTACATTCTCATGTCCAACTATGGACTTGAGTCTTTTTATAATCGTTTCATCCATCCTTTTCATCCTCCAAAAGTTTCACAATCTGTTCAAGTGTGCTGTAGGCATCTGACACCAAGCCTATATCTGCCACTTTGAAGATCGGTGCATATTTATCTTTGTTTATAGCAATAACTATCTCAGAGGTCTGCATACCTGCAATGTGCTGTACTGCCCCAGAAATACCAGCCGCGATATAAACCTTTGGTTTCACGGTCTTCCCACTCAAACCTACCTGATGGTCATGTGAAAACCATTTTGCATCTACAACAGACCTGGTTGCTCCAACGGCTCCATTGACCATCTTTGCAAGTCTTTCCGCAATTTCTGTATTTTCCTTTCTCCTCAGCCCTTTCCCAACCGACACGACAACTTGTGCTTGATCAATTTGAGCACTTGTTTCTCTCTTTTCCATACTTATGAATTCACAGCCATCTTCTATCTTTACTATTCCTTCTCTTTCAACCATTCCCTTTCTCTTTTCAGGTTGGAATGAAAAGGATCTTGGCCTCACAGTAGCCATCTGTGGGCGATGGTTTGGTGTGATGATCGTTGCCATAACGTTACCGCCTATGGCAGGTCTTGTCTGCAAGAGATTTCCTTTTTCGTCTACGTCTAAATCGGTGCAATCTGCTGTTAGACCTGTCGCGAGTCTTGCTGCAAGTGCGGGCATGATCGTTCTTCCAAAGGTCGTTGCAGGGGACAAAAGAATCGACGGTTTGTACTTGCGTACAGTCCTTTCAAGGTTTATCAAAAATGGATAGACCGAGAAATGTTCGAATTTTTCTGACAACAACAGAATCGTCAGATCAGCATAATCTTTTACCTTGTCAATCTCCATGTTCTTTGATCCGATTATGAAAAGACAAAGGTCCGATTGTATTTTCCTAGCAAGTTGATTCGCTTTACCCAAGAGTTCAAAGGTGTTTTCATTTATTTGATTGTTTACAATTCCAATCATCTTTTGACACTTCCTTTGTAATTTTTCAAAATCTTTACCACTTCTTTAACACCTTGATTCAAATCCTTACCCATGTAAAAACGACAGTTTCTGGACAGTTTTGTGTTATAAACCTTCACTACCCTCGTGGGAGAACCAGATAAGCCTATCTCATTGGCTTTCAATCCCAAATCCTTGGCGTTATAGATCTCAATTTTTCTTGACAAAGCTTGTTTCTTGCCAGATAAAGTGGGGAGCCTTGGCTCACTCACACTCCTGAGGATCGAGATCAAGGCGGGGAGTTTGACCTTCCATTTTTCGTAAGCATCTTCTGTGGTTCGTTCTACAACGATAAAGTCTCTATGAACTGATATGACTTTCGATACGTAGGTTATCACAGGTATATCCAATAAAACTGCAAATTCAACACCCACCT
>JBKBIU010000287.1:0-2086 GCA_046294065.1 Pseudothermotoga sp. | reverse complement strand
TATGTAGGAGGTGTATAATGAGAGTCTTTCTTGATAACTGTAGAACTACAAGGGTATTGCCGGAAGTCGCCCAAGTGGTTCTAAATTACATGACTAACAATTTTGCTAGACCGGATGGTCTTTACGAATCTGCACAAGAAGTGTATGACGATCTCACAAAGGCAAGAGAGTTTTTTGCCAAATCCATAAATGCAGATTCTGGGGAAGAAATACTTTTCACCTCAGGCGCCACAGAATCAAACAACGTTGCATTACTTGGTATAGCTCGAGCAAACAAAACCAAGGGTAATCACATAATTATCTCGGCACTTGAACACGGATCCGTTATGAGTATTGCTTCTCAACTAAAAAACGAAGGGTTTGAAGTCACTGTAATACCCGTTGATGATGAAGGTTTTATAAAATTGGAGGACCTAGAAAGGGCGATTAGGCCTTCCACCATACTGGTCAGTGTCATAGCCGTTGGCCATTTCGTTGGTTCCATCATGCCACTTGAGGAAATAGGAGAGATTTTGAGCCGGCAGAGTCATAAGATATATTTTCACACAGACGCAGCTGAAATGTATGCGAAGTTCCCAGTTGATGTGAAGAAATTCAAAGTGGATTTAATGAGCGTGAGCGGTCATAAGTTTCACGCACCGAAGGGTGTCGGATTCTTGTACGTCAAGAAAGGCACCAAGATTGAGCCTATAATGTACGGGGCAGAGTCTTTTGACAAACGACGACCAGGTGGAGAGAACGTCCCGGCAATAATGGGAATGAAAAGGGCTGCAGAACTTGCCATTGAAAATATCGATTCGTCTCTCAACAATCTCAGGAAACTGCAGGAGTATTTCATTGATAAAGTGGAATCGCAGATCGATCATGTGGTATTGAACGGTCCCAGAGGCGAAAAAAGAACACCCTACAATGTCAACTTCAGTTTCAGATTCATAGAGGGTGAAGCCATAAGTTTGGCGCTCAGCATGGAAGGTGTGGAAGTTGCAACAGGTTCAGCCTGTGCCTCGGAGAAATTGGAACCAAATTACGCAATCCTTGCCATCGGTGGCGATCACGAAAGAGCTCATGGATCGATCAGGTTTACCTTCGATAGATTCACAACCAAAGAACAGATAGATTATACCGTTGAGAAATTGAAATCAGTGGTTTCATGGCTTAGAAAGATCAGTCCTATTAAAGCGGGGAGGTGATCAAGTGCTCAAGTACACCGAATTAGTCATGGATCATTTCAAGAATCCGAGAAATCTCGGTAAAATAGAGGACGCGAGTGCTCAAGCAACAGAAGGCAGTATAGCCTGTGGGGATATGATGACAGTTTATCTAAAGATCGAAGATGATCGTATTACAGATATAAAGTTTGAATCCTATGGCTGCGCCGCGAACATTTCAACTGCGTCTATGATGACCGAAGTTGTCAAAGGCCTTTCACTTGAAGAAGCAAAACAAATAACCTGGAAAGATATCGTGGAAAGGTTGGGAGGTTTACCCCAAATAAAATACCACTGTAGCAACCTTGCCGTTGATACCCTCAGAAAGGCGATAAAAGCCTATGAAGAGTCAGCAGCGAGGAGTGTAAAAGATGAGAGTATATCTTGATCATGCAGCTACGACACCTGTTTTCAAGCAAGTAGCTGAGGAAGTAACAAAGGTGTTCACTGAAAATTTTGGCAATGCTTCCAGTTTGCATTCTCATGGTCAAGAGGCAAAACAGATATATGAGGATGCAAGAACTGTTATTGCCAATTTTATAAACGCATCAGCTGATGAGATCTTTTTCACATCCGGTGGAACTGAATCAGATAACATAGCAATTATGGGCTTTCTTAAGGCTAATTTTCCAAAAGGTGGCCACATCATTACTACTCAGATTGAACATCCAGCTGTTTTAGAGGTGGCAAGGTACTTGGAAAGCCACGGTTATGATGTTACATACTTGAAGCCATCTTTTGAGGGTTATGTTCTACCGGAAGATTTTGAAAAAGCCATAAGAAAGGAAACAGTTCTCGCATCTATAATGTGGGTTAATAATGAAACAGGTGTGATTCAGCCGATTGACCAGATCTCAAAAATAGCAAGAAAATATGGA
>JBKBIU010000029.1:0-10791 GCA_046294065.1 Pseudothermotoga sp. | reverse complement strand
AGAACAAGAACTTTCAAAACTGTGGAAGGCAGCGGTGAAAGCCTTTGACAAGGATCAAAGGTTGGTTCTTATTGTTGGACTTGGAGGATTCGCCGGCTTAAGAGTAAGTGAATTGATCTCGCTTAGGATGTTTAATATTAATCTGAGAGAAGATTATATATTGATAAATGGTAAAGGTCGGAAAATGAGAATTGTACCGATACCTAGTAAACTGAAACCATATATCTTTAAACTGGCATCCACTTTGAAAGAACAGGATTATCTGTTGAAAAACCGTGCCGGTGAACGTCTATCAATTCATGGTATAGAGTATCTGCTAAAGGAATTAGCAAAGAAGGTGCATATTAACAATATTTCACCCCATATTTTAAGACATACAGCCGCAACAATTCTCTTGAAAAGAGGGGTCAATCTAAGAATCGTGCAAGAATTTCTTGGACATGCAAGTCTTGCTACTACTCAAAGGTATCTCAAAGTCACCATTAATGATATGAAAGAAAGTCTGAAAAAAGCAGGTTATTGAACCTGCGTTCTTGCCCATTAGGTATAATGCTTCTAACAAAGAATGACAACTAAACTAATGAAAACTACAGTTCTGGCAGTTTTGAGATTCAAATATTTTGGCAAACAAAATCGACTGTTTTATTTGCCAGTGCAAAACAGCTCAGTCGGTGGTACCGATTACACAATTGTTTGTAGTAAACAATGAATTTTGCCTTCCTCAATCTGAATATTGGAGCATGGGCTCCTGCTTGGTAGCAACAATCACTTTAAACATTAATAATGAGAATAACGTCTTGAGATCGTGTGAATGAAATGAAAGTATATCTGCTCCGGCACCAAAACCAGAACAAATATGTGCTTAACGGTGATTATCAAAGTTTACAGGATCGGGAAACTGCCCACGAAATCCTCGATTTCACCAAAATCATCCTGTGCATTTTGTCAAAAAACATATATAATTTTGACTTGAAAAATATTGAGTTCATACTTTTATTTACTTAAGAGAAAGGTTATTTTAGTATTCTTATGAAATTAGTACTTGACAAAAATTGATATGGGAGTTAATATTTATGCAGATAGCAATAAAAATTTTGAAGATGGAGGAGATTAGCAACTGAGTGGCTATACAGATAGGACTTTCCAGCTGCTTTGCCGACAAAAGATTGCCAAGGAAAGTTACTGAGAAACAAATAGGCATGAGGAGGGATTAAGATGGATGAGATGATCGGATTGGTAGAAATGATGGCATTGAAATTTCTTTACAAAGAGAAACTCGAAAAAGCAGAACGAGAAAGACAAATGGCAGATAACAGAAAAGCAAAGGTAATTTATGGATCGAATGTGGCAGGTCACAAAAAATCTAAGAAAAAGACAGAACAAAGATCAAGAGTTTAGCTTTCCAAGGTTTTTGATCTTACTAAAGCGCAAACCGACTCAGGTCTGCGCTTTTTCCATTTTTCTTACACAAAGTCAGATAAGAGAATTCCTTCCATCGAAGCGTACCTAAAAGCTTTACTCTTTTTCAGCAAGAAGACTACACAAATCCTCTCAATTATCTGAAGTAGGACATTTGCTTTGTGTTTACAAAGAGGCAAGTAATATTATTTTACGAATCTCTCCATGGGAGCGAATAAAAATCTTTCTGGACTTTCATTTGTACTGTAGTTGTAGAAGATATCATGGTTAGCGTGTATCATGATATGAGGTTTATAAATTTTGTTGATCATTTTGAATCTCACTTATCTGCCAAAAACTGCCTCTGCGAGGGGTTCTATCCACTCACCTTTTGATCGATCGTAAATGCCAAAACCCGCGCCAAATTCCCAGTAAGCTATGGAAAAGCCATATTTTTGTGCCAGCTGACTCACCACTTTTGTCCAGTTAACTCTTGATTCCATGTCCGCTTTGGAATAGGCGCCAAATTCACCAAGATAAATGGGAACGTTGTTCTTGATTGACCAATTGTTCACAGCCCTGAAATGTTTCTCGATCTCATTGACCTGAGCTTTTGTACCTTGCCATCTGGTTCCAACAGGAGGTATTGGTGAAACCCACTCGGCACCCTGATGAGTGAAGTTGAAGGGCTCGTAGTAATGAAATGACACGATTATGTTTTCATCTTCTGGTATACTTAAAAGCTCAACGGCACTCCAATGACCCCAGTTGGGTGCATCGATTATGACAATTCTGGAAGGGTTCAATTCTCTGATCACTTTCAAGGTCTCACGAACAAAATCATTCCAAATTGAAGGTGTGAAAGCCTGAGCTGGCTCGTTGAAAATTTCAAAACTCAGCTGCCAAGGATAATCTTTGAATCTTTTAGCTATTTGCCTCCACAGTGCCAAAAACATCTCTTTGTATCTCAGAGGGTCTTGATAAAGTTCCTCAAAATGATGAATGTTTATCACGACGAGTAAATCATTTTCGAGTGCTTTATTTACAACATGTTCGACTCTTTTGAAAAATTCTTCTTCTATCGTGTAGGGTTGCTCTTTCTGACAATGGGTAGACCATCTTATGGGAATTCTAACGTGATTGAATCCTCTTTGTTTGATAGCTGGAAAATAATCATCCTGTATTCGCATGCCCCAGGCGCCTTCTCTTGGCGCCTCCAGAGCGTTACCAAGATTGACACCTACGCCAAGTTTTTTGTTATACTCAAAGGCTTCCTGACGCCAGACGTTTAACCCTGTGGTTATAGTAGATACGATCAACAGAGCCACACAAAGATTAATCTTCAACATACAAAAGACTCCCCAATGAGATTATATCACCATGGTCTTATTTCGCTAAGAAAGATCCAGGATAAGAAACCATGAGATTTTACATGTCAGTGTGGCTGGAAGACGAATATAAACAAGATCATGGAAAGGCACAGCTTTATGAACTTATGGAACAGAGAAGTTATAAACACTCAAGAGTGCAAAAACATTATCTCAAACTCAACCCTACATCTTCCAACACCTTTTCAACAGTCTCTTTAAACTTAACTTCTTCATGTAATGGTAAAGGTCTTAGAGGAGATCTACAGCTTCCCATTCTCAACCCACGCCATTTAAGTGCTGTTTTGAGCATAGGTATACTGGCACCATCTCCTACGGCGAGAGACAGTTTTGTGAGTCTCTTTTGTGTTTGTTTTGCACCTTCAATATCGCCTTTTTTGAATTGTTCATAGAGTTTTACAAAAAACTCTGGGAAGACCGCTGCAGGTCCTGAAACACAGCCTTTTGCACCCATCTGAAGTACTGTCAGAAAAGCTCTATCACAACCAACAACGACATCGAAGTCTTTAGGTGTATCATTTATCAAAGAGATTACATGCAATAGATCTCCACTGCTGTCTTTAATTCCAATTATCTCTGGTTTTTGTAAATGAATCTGCTCTGCTATCTTTGGTGTGATCCAGTTTCCAGTCAATCCAGGGATATTGTATAAATAGATTGGAAAATCTCTCACATCTTTTGTGACTTGCAAGAAAAATTCTGTCATCTCATCTTGCCTATATTTGTAGTAAAAAGGTGCAACTATTGCAGCACCGTGCGCACCACATGATTTTGCATGATCTAAAAGTTCTTGAACTTCTTCTATTCTCAGAGCGCCACAATGGGCGATCAATATCACCCTTTCATCGACTGCTTTTACAAAACTCTCAAGAGCTTTCTTTCTTTCCTGCACGGTCAGAAGTAAACCTTCACCCGTTGTACCAAGGGCGAAGATGCCGTCAATGCCTTTTTGAACCAGAAAGTCAACATAATCTTTGATCGCTGCATAATCTACCTGCATGCCATCCTCTGTCAATGGAGTCAAAGCAGCAACGGTAACACCAGAGATCTTTTTCATGAAAATCCTCCTTCTATTCCATCTTACCCATTTTCTTGAGCGCCCTTTTCATAAGTATAATCTCTTCATCCGTTGCTGGTAATAAGGGCATTCTTGGCATTGAGGTTGGGATACCTGTCATCAGCTCAAAGGCCATTTTGATCATTGGCGTTGGATTAATCCTGTTCTTCAATCCCCGAAAAGAAGCAAAAACTTCAAACAGTTCCTGGAAAAGTTCCTTTGCCCTTTGAACTTCACCATCCAAAAAATCATCTATCATTTTTTTCATTTCCTGACCGATTATGTGTGAGCCGCCACTGACTACACCAACACCACCTTGACTGAGCACTTGAAGAACCATTGTATCATCGCCAGAGTATACAGGTATCTTTGCTTTGGTTGCCTTTATATATTCAGTGGCTTGAAGTGGATTTATGCCAGCCTCATCCTTGATTGCAAAGATATTTTCTAACTCTGAAAGCCTTGCAAGAGTTTCTGGATTTATGTTCACTCCTGTGAACAACGGTATATTGTAAACCATCACAGGGAGTGAAGTGCTCTGAGCGATTTGTTTGAAGTGAAGGTATATTCCTTCTTGTTCCGGTTTACAGTAATATGGTGCTACAACCATCACGGCATCGTAGCCAAGTCTTTCTGCAATCTCTGTATATTTGATAACTTCACCAACATATACACTACCTGTGCCAGCTATCAAAGGAATATCGTTCTTGATTTCGTCCTTTATTTCTTCAAATAATCTGACTCTTTCATCAAAGCTCAACGTATAGAACTCACCTGTCGTACCTGCTACGATTATTGAATCGCAGAGTTTGTTTTCCTTTAAATATCTGGCAACTCTTCTCGATGACTTATAGTCGACTGACTGATCATCTTTGTTGAAAACTGTTATCATTGGCAAAAGAATTCTTCCAAATTTTCTAAAGTCTTTCATAGTTTTCTCTCCCTTTCATCCATTGTAGCCAAATAACCTGGGCAGGAACAAGGTTATCTCAGGAAAATAGGTTACCAAGATCAACGCCAAAACTTCTATGGGAATCCAGAATTTGAGCATCTCTTTGAAAACTTCTTTGACAGATGTTCCACTGATAGCGCTTGTAATGAAGCCTGTTTGTGCATACGGTGGTGTGTCAAGTCCTATCATTATATTAAGGACACTCATAACGCCAAAGTGCACCAAATCTATACCAGCGGCTTTGATCAATGGTAAAAGTATAGGTATCACAACTAATATTGTCACGGAGGCATCGACGAACATACCAAGAACAAAGTACAACACATTGATACTTGCAAGTAGTAAGATTCTATTTGAAGCCAGCCCAGTGTTCACGAAAAACTCCGTCAAAGCAATGGCAACCTTTTCTCTTGTCACAATATAGCTCACCAACTGAGCAGCGGCAACCATTATACTTATATATCCAACATCTTGTGCAGATTTTATGAGTATCTTATACAGTTTCTTTGGTCCCAGGGTCTTGTAAACAAAGATGCTAATGATTATCGAATAACCCACTACAACGGCAGCGGCTTCAGTTGGTGTATATATACCTCCATACATACCAATTAACAAAATAACTGGTGCAAGTAGTGCGGGTAAAGCACTAAAAAAAGATCTTACAAGCTCTCTGAAAGGTATCCTTTCACCCACAGGGTATTTTCTCACAATAGAAAGGATGTAAACCAAGATCATCTCAAGGCCAGCCAACAGTAGGCCAGGTAGAAAACCAGCTAAGAAAAGGTAGCCAAGCGACGCTCCCGAAAGCATAGAATACAAGACCATTGGTATGCTGGGTGGTATTATAGGCCCAATCGTTGCGGACGCAGCGGTAACGGCACAGGAAAATGGACCATCATATCCTGCATCCTTCATCGCTTTTATTTCTATATTTCCAAGCCCTGCAACATCTGCAAGCTGTGAGCCGCTCATACCTGCAAAGATAATACTTGCAACTATATTTGCATATCCAAGTGCGCCCCGAACCTTTCCAAATGATTTCTTGACAAAATCGAACAATTTGTTTGTGATCTCTGTATCGTTCATAACATTTGCGGCAAGGACAAAAAGTGGTACGGCTATCAAAACGGTTTGACCAGAAAGATTTATAACTAGCATATCCAACAAGTTTGCCAGACTCAGACCTTTAATTAAAAAGTAGATAATACCACCAGCCAACATACCAAAAGCTATGGGATATCCCAAGGCAAAAGTTAAGCCAAAGATTATTAAGAACAGTGATAGAGCCATCATTATTCCTCCGCAATCTTGGTGGTTTTCTTGAGCAGTACAATTGTGTTCTTGTAAATGGAAATGACATTTTGGATGATGATTAAAATCATCATCAATGGAAGACAGATAACGAGGAATGTCCATGGAATACCGAGTACCTCAGATTTTATTATTCGATACCAAACGGCTTGCCTGATAACCGGTGAAAGAGAAATTAATAAAAGAAAACTGAAAAGACTATCAAAAGCAATGTCTACAAAGAGTTGAATCTTCTTAGACAACTTGTTATAGATGATATCAAATCTGATGTGATTTTTGGACCTGTTTGCTAATGCTGCACCGAGTAGAACTGTCCATACAAAGGTGTACGAAGATATCTCAAACAGCTCCGGTGATGGGTGCTTGAAGCCGTATCTTAAGATAACCTGTAAGAACATGCTCAAAAATAAGATAAGTATACTTATAGCTGGAATATGAACCTGAATTACGTCAGAGATAGTTCTCAGAGCGCGCTTCATGGTACACCTCTTGTAAACCGCCAGGCAGTGCCTGGCGGGGAGTATCACATTCCCTGAATCTTTTCGTACATCTTTTCGCCCCAGAGTTTATCAAATTCAGGTTGACTGTAAAATTCCTTTGCATTCTTAATGAATGCTTCTTTGTCTGGGACAACTATTTCCATCTTGTACTCTTGGACAAATTGCTTCAAAAGTTTTGCTTCCTGCTCCAGAACAGTGTAGTTCATGAATGCCCTAGCTACCTCCATGGCTTTCTTGATATAAACTCTGTATTCCTCCGGTAAGCTTTTCCAGAGCTTTTCGTTAATTACTGGACAAATCATACCGATTTGGTGGTCTGTAAGGACTATGTATTTTGTGACTTCAACAAATTTCGCTGAAAGGTTTGTTGGTAATGGATTGTCTTGGCCATCGATTGCTCCGGTCTTCAAAGCAAGGTAAACTTCACCAAAGGCCATCGGCGTTGGATTGGCTCCCAATGCTCTACCCATATCGAGAAAGGTTTTGTTGTTTGGCATTCTCAACTTCACACCTTTTAGTTGCTCTGGTTTCTTCACTGGACCAACTTTCTCAACCAAATTCAGTTCACGTGTTCCAAGATACCATACATCCAACACTCTGAGACCTGTTTTTGCAGCTAATTTATCAAACAAGTCTTGCACCATCTTGCTGCTCATTACTCTGTACAGATGATCAAGATCTTTGAAAACGTATGCTGCTTCAAAAACTCCGAACTCAGGCATTGCACCAAGATCTGCAAACCACGATGGGGAACCATCTCCAGCCATTTCGATGTCCCCTCTCATGACAGCAAGTAAGCCTGTTTTCTGATCACCCAACTGTCCGGAATGGTAAACTTCCACCTTGATATCTCCGTTGCTCAGCTCACCCACGATCTCGGCAAATTTCTGCATTGCAAGGACTTGTGGCTGTGTTGGTGCCGCGACGGTGTTGAACCTAAGGACATATTTTGGTGCAGCAAGAGCAAATTGCAGAATGAGAATCAGTGAAAAGATAACCAGAAGCTTTTTCACACAAATCCCTCCCCTCTCGGTTTAAATGCGTGATATGAACTTTATTCCCAATAAGTTACAAAAATGTTTGATCTCCTCGACATAGTCTCCATAAACTCCGTGGATATGGTTAGAACCGTAAGTTGCCAGAAATTCATCTGCTGAGATTTTGAGCTTGGCAAAGGCATGAGGCCATTCTATCTGCGTGTTTTTTGCTCTTTCCTCGTTCTTTTCTTCACCAAAATCGAGAAATTCTCCCTTGATGACCATCATGACGTATTCACCATTTTTTCTTGTTAGTCGTCCTAAAGTAACCTCCCCAGGTGCTGCGATATGTCTTACAGAGGCACCGCCTGATGGAAAGTAGAAACTTTCTGGGTAAAGCTCCACCTTTGCAAGGTTCACTGCAGGATCGTACGATCTTGCTGCAAAGAAGGTAGCGTGTTCCCCAGAATTGCATAGGTCGAAGAAATCATTTTCGGAATCATAATGTCTGACATCTGCAAACAAAACTGGTTGATTTGAAATCAGTTTAAATATTTGCATCGTCAAAGCTCCATCGGAATCTGCCTCTGTTGCACAAACAATTGGTTCTTTAGCTCCATCCCAGTCATAGGGGTCATTCATGAAGGCTTCTGTCAAGTCCATAGTCACGAAGTGTTCTGTCAGTTCTGGTTGGGCTTTTATACCTGTGAAATCTAACTCTAAATCTTCGCAGATCTTCCTAACTGCATAATAACTTTTGATCTGTAATTCCAGCTTTTCTGGAGTGAGTTGTTTTCCGTCGTAATGAACCTTCTTGGTTAGTTTCTCAAGCCATTCGCGTGCATGTCTTGCCTGTTGATCTGAAACCTTTTTGCTTTCTTCAATGATTTCCAGCTGGTCTATGTGTTCTATATCTATGCCAAAGAGTTTATTCCAAAGATCGACGTTTGGTACCGCGGTGTACATACCCATCGATCTTCCACCGAAAAGACCATATCTTTGACCTTTAAGCATGTTTCTTGCGGTAGCTGCTCGAACAAAGGCAAGGACCTTTTTGAGAACTTGCTCTTGCTTTATGTCTCCCCATACTCTGTAAGTTTGTGTACCGTCTTGATCCAGTGCACCAGCTGCTGCGAGCATTCCCACCATGCCTGGATATTTAGGGTTTATGTTCCCAAACAACAAAAATGGCGATGGTGCAAATTTACTTGCAATCACACTGAAATGTGGGAAGGCCCAGACAGCATAATTGAAGATTGTCATTTGAGCACCCTTGTCTCTCAGAAAAAGTCCTTGTTCCTTAGCTATCGATGGTTTGTGAACGATTTCATTTGCTCTTATGACTTCTATCTCACCTGTTGATTCGAGTGCTTTTGCAAGGTCGTCTTCAAACCTCTTGTTGATCTGGATTAGTTCTTTGTGTACATATTCTCTACCATCTGAAAAGGTCAAAATCCCAACCTTTCTTTTCAATCTTAACACTCCTTTCCATATCATGAAACGCATTCGTTTGCGAAACTCTACTAAAAGAATATCCCTAATAAAACAAAAAGTCAATCAAAGAAAAACAATGCAAGATGGAGAAAAAGGGAGATTTGCAAAATTGATCGTCACAAATCAGTCAAATCGCACAAGTTGAAAGGTTGATTGACTTCAAAGATATTGTACAATAAAATTAAGCAAAGGAAATTTTCAAGATTTGCGCAAAAAAGAGGTGTGTTCGTTGAAGGTTACAATCAAGGATATCGCAAAGGCTGTGGGTGTGAATGTTTCCACGGTATCAAGGGCTTTGAATGGAAAACCTGGAGTGAGTGATACATTAAGGGAAAAAATAACTCAAATTGCAGATCAAATGGGTTACTCTCCTGATATGACAGCTACGGGTTTAAAAAAGGGCAAGACTAAAATCATAGGTGTATTGATACCGGATATCGCAAACCCATTTTTTGCACAAATTGTAAGGGGCATGGAAAAGGTTTTCCATCCAGTGGGTTATCATCTACTGTTATGCTCTACAGACGAAGATCCTGAGCATGAAGAAGAAAATCTAAAAACATTAATGAGGCAAAGAGTTGAGGGTATTCTCGCTGCTCCCGTGGACTCTGGTGGTAACAAGGTTTTCTACACAAGAGTTCTGCAGAGTGGGATTCCTTTAGTATTTTTCGATCGCATAGTGCCCGATATCGACACGAGTTACGTGATAACAGATAATGAGGCTGGTGTTAAAGAGCTTGTTGAACATCTTCATAAGAATGGACATGAAAGCTTAGGTATTATAACGCTCAGATCAAGGTCTTTCACCGGTCGGATGAGGCTCAATGGCACTTTGAAAATTTGTAAAGAACTTGGGATTACGATCACAGATGAATGGATCTTAGATGGTAAATCCAGTCAAGAAGGCGCTTATGAAGCTGCAAAAAAATTGTTCTCCTTAAAAGAAAAACCGACAGCATTGATTGTGCAAAACAATTTGATGATGCTCGGTGTAATGAAGGCTATAAAAGATTTGAAATTGAAAGTACCTCAGGATATATCAGTAGTGTGTTTTGACGATTCATACTGGAATCAAATCTTTGATCCACCTATAACATGTGTTGCACAGGAGCCGGAGCAGATGGGATTGATTGCCGCAACACTGTTATTAGATAAAATCATGCACAGCGGAAAAAATAGTAAGACAATCTTGAGGGCGCATTTCATAGAGCGCGAATCAGTGGCAAAAATATGAGGGGTATCACTACCCCTCTGTTAAAATTATTCCATATTCATCTGCGTCCACGATTATCTTCGACCCTTCTTTGAATTCACCTGAGATAATCTTTTCTGCCAGAATTGCTTCTATCTCGCTTTCGATGACTCTCTTCAAAGGTCGTGCACCAAGGGCTGGTATATAACCACGCTTTGCCAAGTACTCCTTCGCCTGATCTGTAAACTCGATCTGCCGCTTTTGTTCTTTGATGCGCTGAGAGATCTTTTCAAGTTGCAGTTCCACTATCTGTTTCATGTGCTCAACTGTCAAAGGTTTGAAGACTATAGCGGCGTCGATTCTGTTTATAAATTCTGGCTTGAAGTATTTTCTCATCTCCTCTTCAATCAGATTGGTCAAATCACTGATTCCTTCTTCGAGTGCATCTAATATGTGTTCACTTGCGATGTTGCTTGTCATGATAATGATTGTGTTCTTGAAATCAACGGTGTTTCCCTTACC
>JBKBIU010000028.1:0-10889 GCA_046294065.1 Pseudothermotoga sp. | reverse complement strand
TTGGAAAGACTAAAGATGGCAAATGGGAATTGTCTTTGAAAGAGCAAAGAGGATCAGAAAGAGGCTCTGAAGAGCAGAAAGGGACAAGTAAAGCTGATTTTGAGAAAAAACTTGCAAGATTTATGAAGGAAAGCGAAAGAAAAATGGCAGAGTACCGAAAAAGGGTTGAGAAAAAGGGTGGGAGGTTCTAAAGAAGGTTTTCAAGTTTTTCTGGAAATGGTTCTGTGTTCCTAATTACTATTACTCTTGTTCCTGTGTCTATTAGAGCATCTAGGGTTTCTACATCTTGATTGAGCATGCGCACGCAACCATGGGAGATCCTTTTTCCGATTTCCCATGGTTTTGTTGTACCGTGAATTCCATAGGTTGGGTTTGACAGTTGGAGAAATCTTGTTCCTAAGCCATTTATTGGTGAACGTGGTGGTATATATTCTCCGTACCAGTACAGTGCAGGATCAACCTCTTTTTTTACGATCCAGTAGATGCCAGGGGGAGTAGTATCGCTTTTGCCAATAGCAGCCGGGAACGTTTTAACCAAGAACCCATTGTAGTATAAAGCAAGGCGTGCTGTCATTGTGTTTATCACTACAGTTGTCAAAGAACCATCGAATCTAACCCTTGCCAGTTTTAAGACAGTACCAGCAATGATTTTGCTACCATCTTCCAGCCCGTTTGCGAGCTCAAGATCTGCTATCCTAAGACCATACATATTCGCTATTGCCCAAAGAGTTTCACCGGACTTCACAACATGTTGATACGGTGGAACTTGTTCGACGATGAATGGTGCATTAGTACCTCTGAGAAAGTTTGCTATCCCTGCCAGGATGAAGATCTCTTTTTCTATTTTCTTTTTCAATCCATACGATAAATCGAATTCAAGAGTGATTTTGTCTATACCATCTTTGAGTTTATCGTCAGTGTATAGGTATGTAATATTTGAGTAAGTGAAGGATTTGAATGAAACACTTTGTAACTGGCAGCTTCTCAGCTTCCAACCTTTTGGAACTCTAACACCAATGTACAGTCTTTTACTATTCTCGATGTCGGTAAAAAGAAAGATTTCTGGCTGTACTCTGTAGGAAGTCATTTGCAAGACAGATGGGGTTGTACCTTTCATAGTACCATTGAAAATGTTTTGTCCAAAGATCTCTGGCACAACCCAGTCTGTCCTTGAAACATCGAAAGCAATAGTTTGCCCTGAAACCTCTTTTGGCAGTCTATGGCCGGTTTGAGTTAGGATATAGCCCTTTAATGATCCAGAGTGCGTGTAAAACGGTTTCACAAATAAGGTCAACCTTTCTTTTTCAAAAGAGAGCACCGATAGTTCATGATTTATTCCAAAGCTCAGCAAGCTCAGAAAGAATAGCAAGAGCAATACGACTCTTTTCATCAGGCCCCACTCTCTTTACCGTCCCATCTTTTTTAAAGATAATTACATTGTTTTGATCGCTCCCCATTGCTTGGACTTCATTTGCTACTATCATATCCAAGTTTTTCTTCATCAATTTCTCTTTGGCGTATTCTTCAAGAGAGTCTGTCTCAACAGCAAAACCTACAAGAATCTTATCCTTCTTTTGTTCTCCAATGTATTTCAGAATATCAATAGTTTTCTTCAAAGATATACTCAGTTGCTGCGAATCTTTTTTTATCTTATTTTCGCTCACACTGACTGGAGTGTAGTCAGCCACCGCGGCAGCCATTACAACAGCGTTTATTTGTTCGAGTCTTTGTATAACTGCATCAAACATTTGTTGAGCACTCTCAACTTTCACAACTTCGTCTACAAAATGTGGTGTTCTCAGGCATGTGGGACCAGAAATCAATGTGACAGATGCTCCTAAGCGAACTGCCACCTTCGCAATTTCATAGCCCATTTTTCCACTTGAGCGATTCGAGATGATCCTGACTGGGTCGATCGATTCCCAAGTAGGACCTGCTGTAACAAGGAGTTTCATACCCTTCAAGGGTTTTTCACTACCAAGAATTTCTATAGCTTCTTGTACAATCTCGTTCTCTGGATATCTCCCCTTGCCGAATTCACCACAGGCAAGATGCCCAGTAGATGGTTCCAAGACCCACCAACCTCTGTCTCGTAAAACTTGGAGGTTACTTTGAGTCGCAGCATTTTCGTACATTCTATAATTCATGGCAGGCACCAAAAGTTTCTTGTCCCCACTGTAGGCAAGGCATGTCATTGTTAAAAGATTGTCTGCTATACCGTGTGCTATTTTTGCAACCGTGTTCGCCGTGGCTGGTGCTATGACGAGCACATCAGGCCACTTTGATAGTTCTGTGTGGGGTATGAAACCATTTTTTATTTCAAAAGCATCTGAATCAGTGTAGACTTCACAATTTCCAACTGCCGAAAACAAGTCCTTTGAAACAAGCCTCTGTGCACTTTGTGTCATTACTATCTTGAGTTCATTACCAGATTTTCTAAGTGAACTTACAAGTTCAGCAACTTTGTACAATGCTATACATCCAGTTATTCCAACGAGAATTTTCATACTACCTCACTTCAGGTAAGAGAATCTTCAGTATTTCCTCGTTCCTTATTCTTATGTAACCTTCTTGAAGTTCTTTGAAGGCAATGGACACCAAGTTACCATCTGGTGCTGTAACATATGGTTTTGCATATTCTTTCAGTGCCTCTGCCCTTTTCGCTACAGCTATGGGCACGGCGTATTTGTAAGGTATCCTTTTGGACAGATAATCGTAATCAATGACCGGTTTACTCATTCTTTTCACCTCCGTTTTCGAAAAACCTGTGTAAACCTAATCGGTCAATTACGCGTTTGACTTTCAATTGTTCTGCAACAATTATAGAACATAACTGGTCAACAGATTCCTGTAACTGCGTGTTGACTATAATATATTCGAAATTCGGGATATAGGAAAGTTCCCTTTTAGCATCTTCAAGCCTCTTCTGAAGATTCTCTTCACTTTCTGTGCCTCGATTTATCAGTCTTTGTTTGAGTACATCAAAAGAGGGTGGAGCAATGAATATGTAAACAGCATCTTTGTATTTGCTCATTACAGTCATTGCTCCTTGCACATCGATATCGAGTAACACACTTTTGCCCTTTTCAATCTCTTGTTCTACGAATTTTCTTGGTGTTCCATAATAATGGTTGTGAACTACTGCCCACTCAAGAAATTCATCACGCTCTATCATATCTCGGAATTTGACTATGTCAACAAAAAAATAATCTCTCCCTTCGATTTCGTTTGGTCTCTTAGGTCTGGTTGTGCAAGAGACAGAGAATACCAAGTTCTTAACCTTTTTCAGAGTCAGTTCTATGATGGAGGTCTTACCTACACCAGATGGCCCGCTGATAACATACAAGACACCCTTCACTTTGTTACCTCACTTTGTTTAGACTTTCTTCAATCTCTATCATAGATTGCTTAAACCTTTGTGCGATTGTTTCTGGCTGAATCGCACTCAGTATTATGTGATTACTATCGGTAATCAATATAGCTCTTGTCTTTCTACCATAGGTGGCATCGATGAGTTTGCCCTCGTCTTTCGCTTCATCCTTAAGTCTCTTAAGTGGAGCAGATTCGGGATTCACAATCGCTATCACACGATCACCCGAGATTACGTTACCAAACCCAATGTTGATCAAACCATACATTGCGGACCACACCTCCTAACGATCATTCCATATTTTGGATCTGCTCTCTGAATTGAGAGATCAATACTTTAGCTCTCAATGCATCATCTATGATTCTCTGATCTTGCGTTTTTGCCAGAATTGTGTTTGTCTCTCTGAACATCTCCTGTGCAACGAAATCAAGATGATTACCAACAGGATCGTTTAACAGAAGAAGCTGTTCAGCCTTTTGTAAATGGCTCTTTAGCCTGGCAAGTTCTTCTCGTATGTCGGCTCGTTGCACAGCCATCACTACAGCATTCTCAAGCAATTCTTCGTTGAGTCGTGTGCCGTTATCGAGCATTCTTTTCACATCTTGTCTGATTCTTTCTTTCATGAGTGTTAAAGATTCCTCACTGAATTTTGACATGTCGTTCTGTATTGTCAACAATTGCTGAAGAATCCTTTCAAGATCCTGTGCTAATCTCAGCCCTTCGTTTTTCCTTTCCTCATCGAGCAGTTCCAGAGTCTTACCGAGAACTTCTATTACCATTTCGAAAATTTGTTGTTCTTGATGCGGAGATAATTCAAACCTAACAAGGTCTCGAAAACGCAAAAGATTGTCTAAATTGACTGGCTCTGGTATTCCAAGTCGGCTAACAAGGTTTTCCAAAGCGTCATAATAACTCTTCGCCAAACCATAGTCAACCTTTACCACGTCCATTGGGCTCAAGAATTCCACGTACAATCTGAGCGTTACCTTACCTCTCTTAACGACCCTTTGAACCAACTGAGTCAACTCGTTTTCCCTGCTGAACATGAAAGATGGAGACTGAATATCTATAACAAAATACTTTGAGTTCAGCGATTTCATTTCACAGGTGATCCTGTAATTCTGTTCCACTTTTTCATACTTTGCGTAACCTGTCATACTCTTTGGCAAAATATCCCCGCCTTTGTCCAATTATAACATTTCTTGATCAACGACAGCCATCTGCCTTCCAAAATGATCCTTGTATCTCTCTGTAACTCATTCGATCTTTAAAAAGCTCCACCAAAACGGAAGAATGGCTTGAAATTCTCGAAGGTCCACTTCCCATCAAAGTTGTAAGCTACGCCAAAACCAATCACTCCAAGCATAGGTACTGCGATATCGAGTTCAGGTCCCGCCGTGAAGCTGAATCCCGTTTGCCAGAGGTTGCTTCCAGTGCCCCCTATGTCAACAAATGCGAGCAGATACATTGGCACAGTTTGTGATTTCAGATCATATCTTAGTTCAAAGCTACCAAGCCAACCAGCTTTTGCCTCGCCGCTTTCTACACCCCTCACTGCGTTGAGGCCATGGAACAGTATTTTTTCTTGATTGGTACCAGGTACTTTGTAATTTTCCAAAAATAAGGTTGCAGCAAAACCTCGCAATGCAAAGGAAAGCAGATCTTCATAGACTGGTAGAAAGATTCTTGCGTCGAGTCTTGCTTTCCAGTAATCTCTGTCGTCCAATATTCCAAACAGTCCTGCCTTATCTAACCCCAGATAAAGGTATTGACCGTTGGTTGCAAAGATCGCACTGTTACGAGTATCGTAAGAGTAATTACCAGAAAGGATTAATGTATTTTCATCATCTGCCAGATTGGAATAATATCTGTATTCGTAAGTTGCGCCTACTCCGAAAGCATGGCCTTGTGATCTAAGTGTCGTGAAGTTACCACCTATTTTGAAGATATTTGTTATCGACGAGTCTGAAGTCACATACTCGTAGCTTAGCAGGGCACCAAGTGTTGCGGGTAACGCAAATGGCTTTCTCACAGAATAATCAAAACTGATGCTCTTGGTTTCCAAGCCAAGTTTACCAGTCACAGAAAAGCTTTGTCCATAGCCGAATGGATTGATCGTGGCAAGGGTTACTTCACCCATGAATCCTTCGTACCAAGGTCCTTTAGGGGGCGCCCATGTTATACCGCCAGAGAAATCGAATTTCCTCTTTTTTTCACTTATGTCTATTATGACCTTGACCTCGGTAGAATCAATGGTACCCACGGGATATGCACTAACAGACTCGAAAAATTGAGTTCGATTCAGGGCGGATATCGTATCGTAGAAATCTTGTTTTTGGAGTGGATTTCCTTTCTCGAATGTGATCAAATCACTTATGACGTATTCCTTTGTTATTTCAAGACCCTTGAGTTCGACTTGAGAAACATACTTTTCTAAGACTTCGAAAAACAACTCTTCATCTTTATCTCTTGCTAGTACATAGACCATAGGATAACCTTTGCTTTCGTAATAATCAACGATAGATTGCATGGATTTGAGGATATCGACATTGTAGACAGCCTGATTTGGTTTGACAGTCAGGGAGTTTTTGAGTTCTGTTGTTGGAATGAGTTGATTACCTATGATTTCAATCTTTTTGTAAAGTTTGGCATCTGATATGATCTTTTTCAAAACTACATTAATCTTCAAAACTGCCGTTTTCTCATCAACGCCTGGTACTTCCATTTTCTCAAAATTGATCGAGGTATCTTTGTCAAAATAAACGTACTTATTGAGCACACTCATAACAGATGACATATTTTCAACTGTGGGATAACAACGTTTGATATCCTTGGTGAGAATTCTTAAAAATCCAGGAGTTGTGTAGAAATCCTTTAACGTATCTATCTTTATCTCCTTTCTGATCTTTGAAAAATCAAGACCATCAGTTTCACCTTCAAAATATACTTCCCAGAGCGCGTATTGTATGATCTTAAAAACATAAATGTCTTTATCTAGATCTCCACTGACTTCTATTAAGAAATATCCGGCTTCGTCGAACTTTTCTTTGATCGCCTGTAGTGAGTCTCTGATTTTTGTAATACTCAATGCCTTGTTCTTTTCAAGTTTCACAACGGATTCCAAGTCGGTTTTCTTGATCAGCTCTGGTCCGACTAGATCTATTCTCCATCCTCTCACAACGGGGTTTTCCTGAACATTGATCTGAAGTATATAACCTTTGCCTGATGAAATCATCTTTGGTTCAAGAGTTGAGAAATAACCGGTGTCAAAAACCTTTCTGAGAAGTTCCTGAACCCCCTGATCCGTCAATTCGACATTCAAATAATCGTTTACTAAAGCGATTAATTCCGACGATTGAACGGTTTCAAGTCCTGTAAAAGCAAGATCATTTATGACTATCGCTGTCATCACACAGGATAAAAGAATCAAGAACAAAAAGGTTAACAACAACCTCATTTGGGCACCTCCTCTATCACGCTCTTTTCGAGTTCTTCAACCACTTGGTAAACAAATTTTATAGCAAAAGGTGAAGAAAGATCTTTCAGTACTTCTCTGAGTTCAACATTGGAAATAGAATATGATCTTGTATCCTTGGACCTATACACCGTTAATTCTACATCATTTGAAGATATGAGCAACGTGGAAAGTGAATCTGATAAATCTCCTATCTCTTGACAATCCACGTGGTTCGTATCAAAGCAAGCCTTCACTATCGTACCAACACCTTTAGTACTTTTTACTTCTATGTTTCCACCAGTCATCTCGGCTGCTTGTTTTAGGAAAGGTAAACCGAGCCCGACTCTTCTTATGCGTGGATCACGTGTTGTATAAAAAGGGTCGAATATTCTTGAGAGTTGCTCTTGATCCATGCCTTTGCCATTGTCTTGTACCTGAAAACAAAACCAGTTCTTATTCTGCTCAATTGTCAGAGTTACTTTAGTTGCACCGGCGTTGAGAGAATTTTGTACGATGTCCATTATATGATCAGATATCGTTCTCAGTCCCATACGGAAAGAATCCTTTCTCTACTTGGCATAGACAGGATGTTGAATAATTCCTTTGGGTTTGAATCTTCTATCTTTAACCTTGTGAATCTACAACCTATTTCATCGGGAGTGTGGGCATCTGAACCACTTAGTACGACGAACCCAGACTTAACAGCTTGAGCCCATCCTTCTTTACTGCGTGCTTCGACCAACTTAACTTGGTCGTTTCTTGGGAAGATGCCGAGTTGGTAGAGGACTCCGAATCGTCTTTCGATGTGTGCATAGACTGGTATTCCATCATAGGAATGAACGATTTCTATAAGATCGGTGAGTGATAGTTGTAAGGCAATACCCAAGAAATCTTCCTCCAATCTTTGAAACTGGTCTTGCTCATCGACAACGATTTGATATCCCATTATTTCAGGGTCATAGTTGACTTTTGGTAAGAAACTTCTAACGAAATTGCAAAGGCTGAGCGCCTGTTCGATTGAAGAAAAATAGGCAAGTACATGAACTTCTTCAAAAGAGGTGAGTTCCACTCCAGGAATCAAGCGATCTTTGATTTTCTTAGCAAAGCTATTTAAATTGTGACAGCCATTGTGATCTGTTATTGATATCACATCCATTTGCTTTTCTTTGACCGCTTGAGATATGACACTTGGTACCATGGTTATTTGTGCACAAGGTGAAAGGCACGAGTGCACGTGAAGATCAGCCTTTATCATGGTTTGATTCCTATGGAATACAGCAATCCAGCAATTTCAAAAGCAGATTTATTGGTCTTCAATAGACATACTCCCTCGTGCTCTGCTTTGACAATGGTTTCTTGTGGATATTTATGATCGTTACACAAGACTATCGCTCTTATACCTGAGATTGCCGCTACTGCAACGATATTCACGTGTGATTGTACGGTCACCCAAATCGAAGAAGGTTTCGCATGTGACATAACCTCGCTGAGGAGATCTCCACTACAACCATGATATACCTCTTGTTCACAATTCCCACAGCAAATTTCCAATCCGAACTTTTCCGCAATTTCAGAGATTTTCACCCTTTTGCCTCCCTTCCCCTAAGAAACTCCATCTCCACTACCACGCCGGCACCCACCTTCGACATAACTATCATATTGTCTGAACAACGTTTCATATTGGCAAGCCCCATTCCAGCACCAAAACCAAGCTCTCTCACATAATCTGGTGCTGTAGAATAACCCTCGCGCATTGCCAATTCAACATCTTCAATTCCTTTACCTGTGTCTTCTACTCTAACAAAGATGCTTTCAGGTTTTATGAAGCAATATATGGCTCCTGTGCTTCCACTGTGGATGACCACATTTGTCTCGGCTTCGTATGTTGCAATTGATACCCTTCTCGCTGTTTTTTCATCGACTCCTCTCGAAAGTAAGAACTGTCTAAGTTTCGAGGCACCTACTCCAGCTAAGTTAATATCAAAGTAATCTATGGAAAAATAAAAATCTGCCCCAGATTTGTTGAGCCTTTCACCTGTCAAGAGAGATCTTGCAAAATATTCGGGGCTATCAAGAACCTCGCGCCGCCTTTCATCGTGAAGATAAACAAGACCGAGTTTGGCCAGTAAAGCCATCATCACGTCGTTCTTTGTGACTATTCCGACCACTCTTTTTTCGTTATCTACGACTGGGAATCTTCCGTAAGGCCATTTTTCGAAAAATTCTATTACTTCCTTCAAAGTTGCCGTACTTTCAATAGAAACAACATCTTTAGTCATCCTGTTCTCAACAGTGTCGTCTATGTAACCACCTTCTAATGCTTTAATTATGTCTTCGATGCTTACTATGCCTATCAACTTTCTATTGCCATCAACGACAGGTAAACCAGAGATCCTTTTTATCCTAAGAATCTCTTTCACCTGTCTTAGAGTTCTGTCAGGTCTCACAGATATAACACTATGATTCATTATTTCTGTAATGGACATATCCAGGAAGAAACCTTGTACTCGATCAAAAATCTTTTCCACCTTTCAAACACCCCAAACAGGTTTGAGATTTTTATTGTAGAGTCTTCCACATGCTTCAAACATGGTCATCTTTGTAACGGCAAGAACTATTCCACAAACCCTTGCCATTTCTAAAGTCTCCGATGGAACAGAGTCTTTTCTAACGATCACAACCGCCTGTATTCCAACAACCTCTGCTGTTCTTACAACCTGAGGTGTTGTTAATCCTGTTAGCAAAACCATGCTTGGTCTTGCGATAGCCAAGACCTCACTCATCAGATCCGAAGCTGCGATATATTCAAACTCAAGCTGATCGATTTTTTCTTCACCCACAAGAACCTTTGCCTTGACTTCCGATAATATTTCTGAAAGTTTCACGAATTCACCTCCCTGAGTAAGTCTCCTGTGTATCGGTGTTTCAAAAATGCTTCATATGTCCAAGGACAGAGCTGTTTGAAGATGCGGGCAACGGCTATAGCAAACTGTTGCATTTCCCATTGTGCATGAGAATCTGCTCTTAAGGAAAGGAAGTTCATCAAACTTCTTCCGTTGACTGTCCAAATGAACTGTGTGTAGGTGGCAAGAGGAAGTACCAAACGAGCTATCTCTCTTTGAAAGCCAACTTCCAGCAACTGTTTGTAACATTGATAGGATACCTCATAGGCTTGCTCAAAGATTTGTCTTGCCTTTTCGCTCTGACCCTTGTCGATTCTTTTCCCGAAATCAGGTAGATAAAATTCATCATTGAATTCAGTATATCTCCCACTCAATTCATTGTACGATGCTATCCTGTGCCTCATCCATTGTCTCGCAACGAAAATGGGGCATTTAACGTGAAAGGTAAAAACAATATGCTCAAAGGGTGACTCATGACCACTCTTCATTAAATGTTCCAAAAGTTTTTTGTCTCTTTGTTCGTCGATCGGTTCCTTACCGTGAGATATTCTTGCGGCTCGAACTACGGAAATATCATTGCCCATATTATCGATCAACTTTACGAATCCTTTATCGAGAACTTCTATTGTCATTCTACTTCCTCCTTGTTCTTAGTAACGCAGGCATATGCGTTGTGATCATGTATGGATTCAAAACTCTCAACTTCTATCTTGTACCACGAAATCCTACTATCGTCATTCAGCTTCAGCGCAATCTCTCTCGCAACATCTTCGACAAATCTTGGGTTGTCATAAGCACTTTCAGTTACAAACTTCTCGTCAACTCTTTTTAGAATTGTGTAAACGGGTGAACTTGAGCTTTTCTCCGCATACTCTATCAGTTCCTCAAACCATATCAATCTTTTTGATCGTACATGTATCCAAACAATCGCTCTCTGGTTATGCGCCCCTCTATCACTGATCTCTTTAGAACAAGGGCACAAGGTTAGTATGGGTACACCAACAGAAACGGTGAAATCATATGTATCAACGGACTTTTGGCCATCTATACGGCAACTATATTTTGTAAAGCTCTCTTGATTCGAAATAGGAGCCTTTTTCAATACAAAGTAGGGAAACTGTATTTCAACCGTTGCGACACTTGCATTCAAATTTATTCT
>JBKBIU010000286.1:0-2104 GCA_046294065.1 Pseudothermotoga sp. | reverse complement strand
ACTTCCAAGCCTTCTTCTTCATACTATTGTGGTAACACCCAACGATGTGGTTGTCAATACCAGTGCGAGGGAGTCCGTGTATCCCCTCAATGAATTGAGAAGAATTACTGCCCCCTCGCACTCCCCCATTTCTCTAAAAGGCGGTTGATACCGCCTTTTAGTCTTTATCTGGAATAAACCAGTTCACCGTCGATGAAAACTTTTTCTACGATAGCTTTCATGTCAAAGGGATGTCCAGTCCATACAGCGAAGTCTGCATCCTTTCCCGGCTCGATTGAACCTATTCTATCGGACAACCCCAGAATCTTGGCAGGGTTGATCGTGAGCATTTTAAGCAGATCTTCTTCCTTCATCCCATATCTCATAGCTGCAGCTGCTTGAACGGTTGCATATTCAAGTGGTATGACAGGATGATCACACATCAGAGCAGTCAGTACACCCTTTTCGGTGAGAATCTTTAAAGCCTCCATCGTCATGTCTCTCAATTCAAGTTTTGTCGCGAAAGTCAACAGTGGACCGGCGACAACAGGTATCTTTTTTGCCGCTAAGATCTCTGCTACTTTGTATCCTTCAGTGCAGTGTTCTATAACAAATTTGATGCCAAATTCCTCTGCTATTCTTACAGCTGTCAAAATATCATCGGCTCTGTGTGCGTGCATTCTTGCAACCAATTCACCCCTGAGTAGTTTTTCCCCCACCTCATATTTTGGATCTGTGTCTGTGAATTCTTTGTTTTCCTTTTTCGCAAGCTCTTTCTTTTTCATATAATCGCGAGATTTGAGTAGAAAAGTTCTTATAACCGCTGCAGTACCCATTCTTGTATTTGGAAGCATTTTCTTTTCAGAGTAAACGCGCTTTGGATTTTCACCAAAGGCCATTTTTACACCTGCGGGGTTCACAATACACATTTGAGCTGCTGTTTTTCCATTGAATTTTGCAACGAAACCTTGTCCACCGACTGGATTGGCACTACCCATGACAACGAACGCTGTCGTAACACCACCAGAGAGGGCTTTTTTTATGGCACAATCGTCAGGATAGAAAGCATCGAGGGCGTACAAATGTGCTGTGATTGGATCTGTCATTTCGTTTCCTTCACTTTCTGTTGGTCCAAGGCCTTCAGGATAAAGACCAATGTGAGAATGAGCATCAATAAAGCCTGGCAAGAGATACTTACCGGTTAAATCAATAACATCAACACCTTTGCTTGACTTGATTTGTTCCCCTAATTGCTTAATCTTACCATCTTGGATCAACACGTCTCCTTTGAAAGGCTTTTGTGTGATTGGGAAAATTGTGGCGTTTTTAAAGAGAATCTTCACCGGATCACCTCCACATGTTAGCAATGCGTACTTTAAGTGTATCATACAATTTTCGACTTCAAACTTCTTTTTTGTGAGTTGGACAGGGTACTTCTAAAAATGTACCAAGAACATTTCAAAGGATGTTTCTTTTTATTCGTGGTTATCTTTTAATGATTTTCTAATATCAAAACGATATTATTTACAATGAGAAAAAACATGGGGGATTCTCTACTGAGGAAGATAATAGCGATACTCATTTTGTCTATTGCAATCTTTTGCATCTGTTTGTTGATCTTATACTCAGAAAATCTGCAAAACTTCAAAGAGGAAATAGAAATTGTTCGGAGTACGCTTCTTGGCGCAGTTGACTTTGCTGCGCGAATTCTCGATCTCGAGTTCAAGCAAAATTCAGTTTATGAAGCCTTTTTGAATAACGATGAAATTCGTTTAAATACACTGTTCAATCAACTCAAAGAAGATTATCCGATAATTGCGAAAATTTATCTGGAAGATACTGTCATAGAGAAAGTTACCCCGGTACAGTGGCATAGAATTATCTTTGACGATAGCATCAAAATCTTGTTCTGGATATACAGCAATGAGGTCAATGATTACCTTCAAAACAGAGCTATAGTTGTAATGATAGATGTGAAAAAACTACTTGAAGCTTTAGGTTTCGCCGATATTGTGGTTTGTGAAAAGGGAAAATTTATGATCATAGGCAATATCAAATGTAGCCCAAAGAAGAGTTTGCTCTCTCTAAATGAGGTTGTCGTTTCAGGTGCCTTTTCAGTTCTTGC
>JBKBIU010000027.1:0-10936 GCA_046294065.1 Pseudothermotoga sp. | reverse complement strand
ACAGTATGACTCAAATAGTCAACGAGAGCAAGATCAGAGATAACACACCGAACAAAGATCAGGTCGACAGTAAACCAATTTCAAATAGACAAAGCGATTCACAACGTATTCACAACAACAAAGGCTCTGAAAGGTTCAGCAGGATATCTGAGCAAGGAACTATAGCTCAGAAGCAGTCGATCGATATCACACCAACACAGGATAAAACTCTTACTGCCGTAGATCAAAAAAATATTTCATTGCAATCAGTTCAGCCTAAGAACAATACCCCATTTACCTTTCAAGCTAAAGAGCAGTCTAACCCACCAAAAGTTATGACAACACAACAAAGATTGGATGATCAAACTAAGATCGCAGATAATAAATGGGACAAGACGGTTCAAAATGAAGTTTCAAAAGGCCAAATTTCAGTCCATCCAAAGGCAGATTCTTACCAGATAGATCACGATCAAATAGGCACGAAATCCCCCAAAACGATCTTTATTGCGCAACAACCCAAGGAGCCTGACACGAAATCCAATAAGATCAACTCTAGATCAAGAGAAATGATAGCCCTTGATCATCAAGAATCACAACGAGCAGTGCTTTCAAAGAATCTTGTGGACTATCTGGAATCACAAGCTCAATTGAGTCCCCAAAATACCTCCCATGATCCTCAAAAAGTGAAAGATAGATCAACACAAAGGGCATCGCAACAAAGCGGTGTAATCACAGGAAATCTGGTATCGAACATAGTTTCCGAGCAAACGAAGTCTCAGCCAACTGCGATAACCTTCAAACAAGCACAAGTCATTGTAAGAAACATGGTCCTTCAGATTCAAAATAGTACGAGCGAATTCACACAGTTCAAGCAGCTCAAAAAAGAAATACCAGATCAATTAAAGAGATCTGAGCCAATAAAGATAGAAACCTTCAAACTTGAAATAGCAAAGGAATTAAAAAGAGATTCCCCTCAGATTATTCGACAACCACATATGGAGGAATTTGAGCATACTGAGCAGTTAAAGGAACTCTTGAACAGTAAGCTTGCTCGTAGAACCTACGAAAATGAGCACACAGTTCATGTTCATCAACAGTTCCAAAAGGATATAGATTCAGTGATAACTCGAATCGAGCAACAAAGAGCCAGTTCAAACATACAGACGTTAGCTGAAACAATAAAAGAAATGCAAAATTCCACAATCGAAAAAGCTACCGTGGAACTCTCACCACCAACTCTGGGAAAGGTCGAGATTGAGTTGATCAAACAGCAGGACAAACTGATGATCACTTTAAAAGTTGCAACAGACGAGGCGAAAGAAATACTTGAAAAGAGTTCCAAAGATCTCATTTCCAGATTGAATACGTTGGGTTTTAAAGTCGAACACGTAGATGTGAAAACAGCCCAGAAAACTCAAGAGGATCAGTTACAAAAAGATCAAGAGCACGATCATCAACAGCAACACAAACAAAAAAGAAATCGACAAGAGGAGGTGAACCAAGATGATCAACGCGATTGATTATTCCTATTCATCTTACACAACGACACAGAGAAAAGCAAGCAACAGCCTTGATAAGGATGCTTTCCTTCTCTTACTGATAACGGAGCTGAAGAATCAAAATCCACTGGATCCGATGGACAACAAAGACTTCATTGCTCAGTTGACACAGTTTTCTACGCTGGAGCAAATAACCAATATGACCAAATCAATTCAAAACTTCTTAACCCTTCAACAAGGAGCACTTCAAGCTCAAGCGGCATCTATGATTGGAAAATATGCAGTCGTCCAGACCGATCAAATAACTGTGAAAAACGGCACGGCAGAGAGCATCATTTTCGAGTTAGACCAACCAGTACCTGTGGTAGTACGTATCTACGATTCAAATGGCAACCTTGTCAAGGAAGCTACTTCCAATTCACTCGATGCTGGTACACATGCTTATGTCTGGGATGGGAGAAACAGCACTGGTTTGACCGTCCCCGATGGTACTTATACTTACACCGTTTCCAAGATCAACCCAGATGGCAGCCAGACAGAGATAGGTGGCGTCGAGGGTGGAAAGGTTCAATCAGTGAAGTTCAAAAACAACCAGATCTACGTGTACATTAACGGGAAAGAGTATCCTCTCGCTTCGATCATCGAAATCATGGAGGAGGGTGATAACACATGATGCGCTCCATGTTCAGCGGCGTTGCTGGAATGAAAAACTTCCAGTACTCCATCGACGTAGTTGGAAACAATATCGCAAATGTCAACACAGTAGGTTTCAAAGGCTCTCGTGTAACCTTCCAAACGGCACTCTTGCAGACTATGAAGGCAGCGAGAAGCCCTCAAAACAATGTGGGTGGTACCAATCCCATCCAGATTGGACTCGGTTCACAACTCGCAACGGTTGACAAGATCATGACACAAGGATCTTTTGAAAACACTGGAAACGGAACAGACCTGGCAATTGAAGGTGATGGCTTTTTTGTTCTGAGCAACGGCAGTCAATATTACTATACCCGTGCAGGGGCACTCAGTGTAGATTCCAATGGGACACTGATACAGAGTTCTACCGGTCTGAAGGTACAAGGATGGAGTGCGATACAGGATCCCACAACTGGAACAAGATATGTTGATACGAACAGGCCTATCGGAAACATCACAATAAGTGCTGGAATGACGATGCCTGCCAATGCCACAACCGCCGCCACGATTGCTGGGAACTTGAACTCAAGAGTTGGACCGATACCATTTTCTATGACGGTTACCGATACTACTAACAATGTTGACTACAATGTTAGATTTGTCTTTTCAAGAACGAGTGCAGATTTCATAAGGCAAACCGATCCATTCACTAAATCTCAGAGTTATACATGGGACCTTTACGACGAGAATGGTCGAGTAAGAGCTGTAGGTTTTATGGTTCTCAATGAATTTGGTAGGGTGGAAAGCTCTGGAACAGCTTACCGAGCAACAGCATCGGCTAATAACCAACTAACGCAGGCTGATTTTGCAAGCATACCAAGTGATGGCACTTATTACACGGTTGTAAAAAATGACAGTGGAGATGTGATCTTTGAAGGGAACGTGACCATCGCAGGTGGTACATTCACCATAAATGATCCTGATATAGTCAGTAGCAATAGATACTTTGCGATCTTTGGGAACTCAAGTGCCGGTGATGAAGTTGTCATTGGTGGCGATGCAGCTATTTCAATTCCCACCGCTGGTGAGGCAAGGTTTTATGAATCAGACAATCCGTCGAACTTTTCTTCCCTTCAGTATGAAAGCCCAAAATATGTCACAGCCGTTCAGATGTATGATTCACTTGGGAACCCATACTCTGTGTACCTTGAATTCACAAGAATAGGACAGTTCTCAGGTATGCAAAATGCGTGGTTATGGAGAGCTTATACAGCGAGTGGTGAACCAATAAGCTATGTAGATGCAAATGGGCAAACTATCTATGGTACAAACAATTATGTGGGTGGTATTATCAATTTCAATGAATCTGGAAGAATTAGTGGCATGTATGGCATAACGTGGGATGGAACAACACTCGGTGTGAGCAATACTGAGCTGAGGACCATCAGATTCAACGCGGCTCACATGGGAGACAGTACGGTACAACCTACCATAGATTTCACATCTATGACACAATTCTCTGGAAGTAACTCTGCAGCATTCACCTATCAAAATGGTAATGCACTGGGAACACTCCAGTCTTTTGCCATAAATGAAAATGGTGAGATAATAGGTACCTTTACCAATGGTCTAACAGATATCTTGGGACAGATAGCACTTGCCGTTTTCAACAATCCCTCTGGTCTTACAGAGATCGGGAATTCACTGTATGTTGTTTCAGCAAACAGTGGGCTTGCGCAGATTGGAACTGCAGGAAGTGGTGGCAGGGGCACACTCATACCCGGGGCACTGGAAATGTCAAACGTTGATCTTGCAGAAGAATTCACAAAGATGATAATTGCTCAACGTGGTTTCCAGGCGAACGCAAGAGTCATAACAACGGCGGACACCATCTTGGGTGAGCTCGTTGCACTGAGAAGATAAGGTGACTCTCCATGATATGGCTAACGCACTTGCGGGGTAAGCAATTTGTTCTAAATGCGGAGATGATCGAATCGATTGAAGCTTTGCCAGACACAACCATCACGTTGTTCAATGGCAGAAAATATATCGTTCAAGAAAGAGTCGAGGAGGTAGTCACAAAGGTGATAGAATACAAAAAGCAGGCATATCCAATTATGGATATTATAAAGTACTTACCTCGGCAGTAGGTAGGTGGTTAGATGGATATTTCAACGATAGTTGGAATAGGTTTGGCATTTGGAATGATTGCATTTGGAATTATTTCAAACCAGTCTTCGTTGATGACCTACTACAATTTGCCCTCACTCTTCATAACGGTTGGTGGAGCATTGGCTTCGACCATTGCTTCACACCCAAAGGAGAAGAGTTTCAAAATAGTTCAGGTCATGTTGTCAACTGTAAAGGAACCAAAGGTTGATAACATAGGGCTCGTTAGAACACTTGTATCCTTCTCGGAAAAGGCAAGGCGAGAAGGATTACTATCTTTAGAAGAAAACCTCAACGAAATAGATGATCCTTTCATGAAGAAGGCTGTTCAACTTGTCATCGACGGGACTGATCCAGATCTTTTAAGGAGCATGATGGAGACGGAGATGGATCTTATAGAAGAAGATATCGCAGCTGAAAAAGCCTTGATGGACTCTGCTGGAGCCTTTGCACCCGCTTATGGAATGATTGGTACACTCATAGGTCTGATAGCCATGCTCAAGACCCTTAACAATCCTGAGACACTGGGCCCTGGCATGTCTGTCGCACTGATAACAACTTTCTATGGTTCTATTCTGTCTAACAGTGTGTTCCTGCCTATGGGTGAGAAAATCGGTCGTAGAGCCACCAAGATCTTGAGACAAAAGCAGATGATATTAGAGGGTGTCTTATCAATACAGGCAGGGGAAAACCCAAGAGTTTTGGAAGAAAAGCTTAAATCATTCTTGAACATTCAAGAAAAGACAGCCTATGAAGCGGCTACTCAGGAGGCAACGGCTTAATGCCAAGAAAAAAGAAACAACCCGAAGCACCAAAGGGTAGTTGGCTTACCACATATGGTGACATGGTGACTTTGCTCCTGACATTCTTTGTTCTTTTGTTTTCCATGGCGACCATAAGCCCCGGTAAATTCCAACAGGTGGTGGTCGGACTACGGTCTGCCCTGACGGGAATGCCACCCAGTGTTCTAACGGGGGGTAAGAGTTTATCTGAAGAGCCACTGATAACCTCTCAAAGAGGAGTTTATCAGGAACTAATAAGAATTGCCGAGGAATACAAAGGTAAGATAACCATCCAAGAGAGGGACGAAGGAACGGTCATAATCATGCAAGATATGGCATTCTTTGCTCCCGGAACAGCAAAATTGACGCCTCAAGCAAAAGAGCTATTGGGAAGGATTGGATCGATCATTATAGAGCATACGACCAATGTACTTCAAGTCTATGGTTATGCAGACGATCAACCTGTTCCAGAAGATTCTATTTATGTATCAAACTGGCACTTGAGTGCAGCGAGGGCATCAAGTGTTGTGCAATTTTTTACAGAAGAGTTAAAGAAGCGCAGATCCATAGAGAGGTTGGCAGACATCAGGGCAGGCAGGTTTGACCCGGAGTACTTTTACGATCAACAAAGATTTTATCCTATAGGAATGGGTGACTGGTCGATAAAAAAAGAGATAGACGCGTTGCAAAAAAATATCGACAATGAAAAGCAACTTGCCACCATAAAATACCAACAAAACGAGATGGATCAGAGAACATACAATCAGATCATGACCGAGCTGAACAATCAATTTACAGCAAGACTGTTGCAACTGAGAAATGAATACAGGAGAATTGATATACTTATAAAAAGGGAAAGAGCAAAGTAGGTGGTCACATGGCAGATGAAGAGAAAAAGAAAAAAGGTCTCGGTGGTTTACTCATGATGATCCTTGTACCAGCAGTTGTTGCCGTTGGCTCGACGATAGCAACGGTCATATTCTTGGGGACGAATTTGACACCCAAAAAGCAACAGACTACTGTGACGACACCGGTGGAAATAAAGGCTGTTGTTATACAATCTGGAACCTATACTACATTCATGCTTAAAGGTGGTAAAGAAGTCGCTGTGATAGATTCATTAACTTTCAGTGTAGCCAGTGATGCCTGTCGTGCTGCCATTGGAAACAAGAATGATGAAATCATGGATGGCTTGATGCTGATCTTTCTTAGCAAAGAGAAATCTGAATTGAACACAGCTGCCGGAATAGAGCTTTTAAAGAAACAAATAAGAGCGATGGTGAACGAAGTCACAGGTTTTACTGGTGAAAGAGAAAGACTTGGTGTTGTGGGAGTCTATCTTTATATCAAAGCCATCAGTTCCGTTGAATGAGGGGTGATGGCATGACTGATGTTCTCAGTCAAGAAGAAATAGACAGGCTCTTGCAGGCTGTAAGTTCTGGTGAAGTATCGATAGAAGAAATCAAAAAAGAAGAAGAAAAGAAGGTCAAGCCTTACGACTTTAGAAGACCGAGCAAATTCTCGAAAGAACACATAAGGGTCTTTGATATGATTCATGAGAATTTTGCAAGATCTGTGTCTACATACCTATCGGGAAGGGTTCGGACCTTCACAAATATCAATCTTGCGAGTATAGATCAGATATCATATGAAGAATTCATAAGATCTCTTCCAATACCCTCTTTCATCGTAGTATTCACGGCACCAGAATTCGTTGGCAACGCCATCATAGAGATGAATCTAGAAATCTTCTACACCATACTGGATTTGATCCTCGGTGGTCCCGGCATCCCGCACGTGAAACGCACACCATCGGATATAGAAACATCGATAATGAGGAAAGAGGTCATCAACATATTGACGAACCTTTCGCAAGCTTGGAGCGAGGTTTATCATTTTGTCCCCAGCATAGAAAGTATCGAAAACAACCCGCAGTTCGTGCAGATAGCGCCACCGAATGAAATGGTATTGTTGGTTTCCTTGTTTGTAACGGTGGGTAAGACCGAGGGATTTTTGAATGTATGCTGGCCTTCTTCGTTGACGGAGCCATTCATGGATAGATTAACTTCAAGAAGTTGGTTTATTACCAAGCGCGAGCAAGTCTCGGAGAAAATGATTCAGGACTTGAAACGGAACATCAAAACTATGAATGTTACTCTTTCAGCAATCCTTGGCGAAACTGTACTGACTGTGAAGGAAATATTAGATCTTGAAGTGGGTGATGTGATAAGATTGAGAACTCATAGAGACGGCGAGATAGCAATTGAAGTTCATGGAAAGCCCAAGTTCATGGCTCAACCAGGCGTCTTCAAAGGACACAAAGCAGCAAAGGTCACCCGGATTCTAAAGCCGGAGGTGGAGGAAGATGAACAGTGACTTTCTCACACAGGATGAATTGAATGAACTTCTGAAAGGCTTGGCTGAAGATTTAAGCGAAGATGATAAAAAAATAGTGACTGAAATTTCTAATATGATAATGAATTCATCAGCTACGGCACTTGGAATAGTTATAGGAAGGGAAGTCAAGTTTTCATTAAAGGAGATGTCGAACAAGGCATTAAAAGATGTTCTCGAATCTTTGGAAGAAGATGCAATTGCTTCAGAAATAGAATTTGCCGATGGAATAAAAGGTGATCTCATGTTCTTGTTTCCACAATCTCTCGGTGCTCGTATAGCAGATATGATGATGGGCGGCTCGGGAGAACCAGAAAGCTTTGAACTCGACGAGGTAAGAATCAGTGCTATAACTGAAACAATGAATCAAATGATGGGTGCCACCACCACTTTACTTTCAGAAAAGACTAAGAAAAAGGTATCGATCGCGAATATGAAAGTCAGTCTCTTGAAGAGAGCATCACAAACGCCTTTGGTTTTCAACCCAGCTCAGGTCTTGACCTGTATCATCTACAACATTGATCTTGAGAACGGTAAATCCTCAACAATGATTCTCCTCTCACCCCTTTTATTCTTCAAAGATATTTATAACAGTATATATCCTAAAAAAAGTGAGCCAGTTAAGACAAAGAAAGAAGAAGCAAAGGTTAAAGTGCAACCAGTACAATTTCAAGAGTTCACAAAGCAGGAGGAGCCTACCGTGACGTCATCAACAGAGTTTTCCGACAAATTGGAGCTGCTTTTGGATGTGCCATTAAAGGTTGTAGTTGAATTGGGTCGCGCGAAGATGACCTTGAAACAGATTCTCGAAATGAACATAGGATCGCTCATAGAACTTGACAAACTCACTGGTGAGCCTGTAGACATCTTGGTTAACGGTCGGCTTATAGCAAGAGGAGAGGTAGTTGTAATCGATGAGAATTTTGGCGTCAGAATAACAGAAATAGTCAGTCCAAAGCAGAGAATATATTCCATAAGGGAGTCAAATGGTGTTTGATGAGAAAGACAATTACACTGTTGATAATACTCTTTGCATTTATAACTTTAGCAAATCCAATTCTAGACCTCGTAGAGAATTTGGCTGGTGTCAGGGATATCTTTATTGAATTTGAGCTCATTATGCGTGTCAAAAACCAGGAACAAATTCAAGAGTCCTCAATCAGTGGAGATCTTGCTATAAGAAATCTTGAGGATTTTTACTTTTTGATAAAAGAACCATCGATCATTTCTCAGTTGTCTTTCGCTTATATCTCAAGGACCAAACGTCTCTACTCTTCATTCCCAGGGTATCTTGATATGGAGAACGTCCAGCTGCCAGTCATCAATCTCATGGAGATCCTTCAAAGTATCTTGAAAATAATGCAGACACCGGTCGTAATAACACAGATCGAAGGTGACACCGTGACAATAAATCCAACCACTCTCATCGCCGGCAGATCAGCTGAACCTGTTGTTTTCAAGATGAGAATAAAAGACGGCTTGATTGAGGAACTCACAATAACCAACAAAAGCGAAGATGAATACATAAAGGTGAAGATCAACAAGATCACTTTAAATTCCAACGTAGATGTATATTTTCATTTTGCACGCTGAATCATCAAATTCTCAATTCCCCAGGAAAACAGTTCTGGAAATCTTCGTGTTGAAAAATTCTCATCGGCAAGTATTTCGGCGTAAGTTATAGTTCCATCGATAAGGCGTTGTATCTTTGTGAGGTACCTTATCATCTGATCCAAGCAACTCTTATCCAGGAAATCCCCATGTCCAGGTATAACCAAATCTATCTTATATCTTTTAAGGTCTTCCAAGATATTTAACCATTCTTCAAGGTTGCTATCTTGGACTATTTCAGCATGAAAACCATTGAAAACAAGGTCACCAGTTATCAAAATCCTTTCCTGTTCAAGATAGACTATTGAAGAATCTGGCGTGTGACCACCAACTCTTTTGATCACGGTCTGATTTTGTCTATATTCATCCTCGAATGTAATGGAAGCCGGCATCACCCTACTAGACACAGGGAGACTCTCTAAGTATCGCTCATCCATTAGCATCATCTTTCCCCGAGTGAGATTTGAAGAGATTATCTGCTTATCTTCAAAGATCATATTTCCAAAGATGTGATCTGGATGATAGTGAGTATTCACGACGAAGAGGATCTCTCTTCTCAGCACATTTTCAACGAATTCACGAATTTTCTGTGCCTTCTCGGGAAACAGAGTTGTGTCAACTATGATCGCACCTTTTGGCATCAACACTATGACGACATTTGCTGATCCTTCACTCCCTATAACAAATACCCTTTCATTGATCTTTTGAATCATTAAGATCCTCCCATTTGATATAATCTCAATGTATCATTCTTTAGAGAGGGATGTTTTTCCTTGAAAAGTGCTTTAGTTTTCGGATACTACGGGTATGACAACCTTGGTGATGAGTTGCTCTGTCAAGCGACTCTCGATCTATTGAGAAGCAATCGTTTTGACAAGATGTACCTCCTTGTCCCTAAACGCAAAATGAAGGATTATGAACAAAAATACGTACGACCGGTGAATAGGTTCGATCCCATTTCCGTTTTGAAAGCTCTTTTGCATTCCAATTATGTGATATGTGGTGGCGGTGGGATATTCCAAGATCAGACCAGTCTCAGAAGTTTTATTTACTATTCCTCAATAGTGATGCTATCCCTCTTCTTCAGAAAACCTGTGATATTGCTTGCGAACAGTCTGGGGCCCGTCAAGCGAGAATTTTCAAGGAAGATTTTGAGGTATCTCCTCTCTCGTAAGAAAGTTTTTCTCATAGCCAGAGACAATGTCAGTGCGAGATATGCCAAGAGATTCAGTAAAAATGTCGTCGAAGGGACGGATCTGGCAATCATGGTGCTAAGGAAAATTGCACAAGATCACGAGAAAAAACCTCAAGCGACTTTTTGCCTAAAATCGCCAATTGATCTCTCTCAGATACTGAGTCTGATGAAATATATTGGAATTAGAAGGTTCGTCCTGGCACCACTGAGCCCACAAGATGGAAAAATCTCTCAAAACCTTTTATCGCAATATCATGAACTCGAGTTGTCTAGCGATCCAATTCATGACATAGCATCTTCTTCAATAGTGATTTCGCAGAGGATGCATGGTTGCCTAATCTCGGCATACTTTGGAGTGCCCTTTGTTGCTGTGAACAATTCAAAGGCTACCAGATTCATGAGAAGGTATTTGCCAAGATACAGTGGATATACCAGTGAGAATCCCAGTGAGATAGTGATAGCCGCCAGTAAAGTGCTTGGGGAATCATTAAACATCAAAGAACGCTTGCTTATGGACTCACAAAAAATGGAAGAAGATTTTGTGAAAGTTCTAAAATCTCTTCGCAGTCAACTGGGTACTTGAAAAATAGAAAGCTCTATGATATCATCAAAATGCACTGTCGTCTGGACGACCCGCTAGCTCAGCCGGAAGAGCACCTGACTTTTAATCAGGG
>JBKBIU010000026.1:0-10963 GCA_046294065.1 Pseudothermotoga sp. | reverse complement strand
GCAAAAGAAAGGATGAAATTTGAGACCATGTCGGGTATGCATGAGGCTTTAATCTTAGGTGATGACGTAAGGGTGATGTTCCCAGAGCTGGACTCAAACACCTTTAAACTTAACCAAAAGCATGATTTTGGTTTTGGTAGAATCGAATATCATTTTGCAACTGTGGGAGTTCCACATGCAGTTATCTATAGAAATGATGTTGAACTTATGAACGATGATTTGCTCAAGGATTTTGGAAGAAAGATTCGATATGCTCTGGATGTCTTTCCAAAGGGTACCAACGTAAATTTTGTGAAGGTTTCGGGCGAAGAGAAAATAATCGTCAGGACTTACGAACGTGGTGTAGAAGAAGAAACACTGGCTTGCGGAACCGGTTCGATTGCTTCGGCTGTAATATCTTTTCTACTCAAGGGTGTCAATCAGCCAGTTAAGGTGAAGGTAAGAGGAGGTATTCTGGAGGTTGGTTTTAATGCCTTTGGCAATACCATAAAAAATGTTTATCTTCAAGGTGACGCACGGGTTGTTGCACATGGTTACATTTTGGAAGATGCGTTGAAAGAGTGAGGTGATGGGATGATAGAAAAACATGTCATAGACGCTCTTGATGTTGAAACGACCTTACTTGCGCAGAGTGAGCAAGAAGCAAGAGACCTTGGCATTGAGATGATGAAATCATTTGGTTTCAAGGATGTTGATGTAGTGTTTGTTGAACACAACGGTTTTGCCGCAAGAATAAGATTGCGAGCATATATATACAGACCTGGTGATCAGTATGATTGGGTTGATAGGAGCGATGGGAAATGAAAATACTTTTAGTGCCTCTCGATCCTGTTCACGATGTTGCTGTGAAGATGCTCAACAGGGAATTTTCTCAAAGAGGTCATCAGACCATTTTGTTGCCTCCAGATATGAAGATGGAGGAGATAATAGAGATTTGTCAAAAAGAAATGCCTGATTACATAATGGTTAGTAGGACCCTTGGCTACAATGCGGCAGAACTCTTGGGAAGGTTTATAGATCTTGTCGATGCTGCTGGTCTGAGAAAGAGATGCAAGGTGGTCGTTGGTGGTAAGGCTATCACCAAGGAGCTAGCTGCGGAACTTGGTTATGATGCTGGCTTTGGCGAAAAAACACGCTGGGAAGAAGTCATTGCATATGTTGAAAACAAAGAAGTTCTCACAGATATGCAGAAAGTAAAAAAAGTGAAAAGAGATATAACTAAAGGGTATACTTACAAAATCAAAGATAACGCATTCTGTGAACTGCTTGAAAAGATATCAGACCAAATAATTGATTGGACAGAAGACAAAACAAGCCCCGGAGTCGAAAGGGCAAAGATCAAAGAAAGGATCCTAAAAGGTGAAGATCTTTGGGATGAGTATCTAAAACTGTGTGATGATCTTGTCAAATCTTACTATAAGGAAAAAACCCTACCAAAACACGTTCGACTTATAACAAGAGAAGAGATTAGAAAACTCGATGAATTACTCCAAAAAACATCCTACGCACCAAAAGTCCTCAGGCACAGCAGCCAAAGACCCTTGGTGTTTGTACAATACGGAACAGGTTGCCCTTTCATGGATGCGATGCACATAAAAATAAGTGAAGCTTGGGGTGCCGATGGTGTTTTGCACTTTGATCCTTCTTGGGGAGCAAGATGCGAGGGATTGCTTGAAGGGCTCTTGGCTCATGAAGAAGACGGTTCGATCATTACGCTTGAAAATCTCAAGCTCATAAAATCTGCCTTGAATGATTCAACCTTGTGGTGTGTTCGCGCTCACAGAGGGGTGAACACTCCTGAAATAGTTTTACTTGCTCATGAAGCCGGTGCTGATTTGACGAAGATCAACATAGTCTACGGCTCATTGAATGGTGGTTCTGATCCAGAGAGGTTGACCGTCGATGGTGTTTATTCCATAAAACTTGCGGCGAAGTTCAATATGCCCTTTGACTTGCCAACCAACGAAGAATTGGGCGGTGTTCCTGCACCAAAGGCATTCGCGGGAATGATTGCTGTGGCATATCTTGGTGTAAAACTGGGTGCAAAACCAATTTTGAAACCATTGTTCTGTTACTCTCCAGATGCCATAATAAATAAATATATGGAAGATAACTACATAGACTACAATGTTGGGAAGATATTGGCTCTGAGAGATATCATCGATGCACCAATATGGCCTGGTGAGCCCATAGGTTTCATGACGCACACTGAAGATAGGGTACAATCAGCCATGACAACGGCTCTTCACGCGGTTTTGGGAAAATCGCTCGAACTTGATGCGATAACTGTATCTTCGACAGATGAAGCCTATGCAAGAGGAGCAATCACAGCCTCTGCGAGAATAGATAGCTTGAGGGCGATTGCTGATGCATACAGGTTCTTTGGTGACGCTAAGATAGAGCCAACTAAGAAAGCTTTTGAATATGCAAAGATGATAAAAGATGGTATCTTCGAAACACTCAAAAAGGTTGCTGAGCGCGGTGATTTTGTAGCTTCATTGTACGAAGGTTTATTTGGTACCAAAGAAGAAGGTGCAAATCCGGGTAGAGCAGGTAGGGGAACGGTGAGAAAATGTTGACTATAGGGATTCTCGGAACGGCTAAGAATACAGGCAAAACAACGGCGTTAAACTCGGTCCTCAAGTGTTTAAATGATAAGAGAATTGCAGTAACAAGTATCGGTTTTGATGGCGAGGACCTTGATCACATAACGGGTCTGCCAAAGCCGAAAGTTATCGTGGATGAAGGTACATTGGTTGTGACAAGTGTAGAAGCGGCACGCAATTCAACAGCAAAGCTGGAATTGTTAGAAAATTTATCCCTGGAAACTCCCATGGGAAAGATATGTTTGTACAGGGTGAAAGAGCTTGGCACAGTTGTATTGGTTGGTCCAAATTCCAGTGATGATCTTTTCCATGTTGTGAAAAAACTCCGGTCATACGAATTAGACTTTCTGGTCGTCGACGGAGCTATTAACAGGATGGTACCATTTCAGTATGTAGATTATGTTATCATAGCAACTGGAGCTGCAAGAACTACAGATCTTGTTGAACTTGTGATGGAAGTAAAACTTATGGTCAAAGCCTTTCTTTTACCAAAAGCAGATGGCGAAGAGAGAATGACTTTGTCAGGTGTCGTCAGTATTGAAAAATTAAAGCTTTACGTTGACAAGCCTTTGCTAGTTGAGTCACCCATACATTTGATTTTGGCAGATGATTACAAGAAACTTGAACGGTTGTTGGAAAAAATGAATATCGCCGTAAAGAGAAAACCCAAACTGTTGTGTGTAACAGTCAATCCTTGTTATCCGCAGCGACGGGTTGAAGGATACCAGTTAGCCAAAATGGATATATCTCAGGCAGTCAAGGTGCTCAGAAAGGAACTTGACGTCGCTTGTATAGACGTGAACAAGGAAGAAAACATTTTGTGTGAGGTTCTCATGAATTGTAAATAATCGCCAAATGATGATTTAACCAGATTTTTCTAAAGAGGATCTGAAAGAGAAATATCATCTGATCCTGCGAAAGTGCTTTTTGAAAAAATGAACTGTATAGACTGCCATACCAAGGCATATTATTCCAAAAAATAGATAAGCATTGTTTGTCCCAATTTTTTCGACAAAAATCCCGCCAATGGTCGAACCCATGAGTGGTCCTATGCCCTGAAGGGCTATCCAAAATACTGTTTGTGTCGATAAAAGAGATTGACCTTTGAGATTTTCTTTCATCAGATGAACGGTCGAATAATAGATTACAATAAAAGTCCAGCCGTGAAGCATTTGTACTAATATAAGACTTGTTTGAGACCAACTCAATGGTACAAGAATTAACCTCGTACCAACCATGAAGATGCCTGACAAAAAAAGAATAGTACCTGTCAGTTTTCTTTGGATTTTCTCTGCATTCAAGAGAAAAGGTAGTTCACTGAGTGCCATCAAAGAGAACATTGTGCCCACCAATGAAAGGTCATAGGATCTTTCCTTAACTACAACTGGCAAAAAGATGCTATTGAATAAGTTGAATCCTACAGATAATGTGATGACAACAAAAAGCGCTATGAATTTTTTATCTACACCTCTTAACTGTATTTTCTGGCGTTCGCTAGTTCCTTGATGAAGTTTCTTAGAAAGAATATTTATCATAACAAAAATAACTGAAAAGATCACAAAGAGCCAAACAAAACCAAATCTGACAACTCTGCCGGCAGCGAATGCTGTGATTACATAACCAATGGTACCCCAGATCCTTATCTTGCTATATGAAAGTGCCGATCTGTGAGAATAATCGATCATTGCAGACTCTATCAAGGGGAGAAACGCACCTTGAAAAAAGGCGAAAATGGTCATAAACAAGAATTTCATTGTAAAGCCTTTCAACAGGAACACAAACCACAGTGATACAAGGCTACCCAGAGCGAAAAGTCTCACAACCTTCTTGGTAGAGAATTTGATCGCAGCACCAAAGTATATGTAATTGGCATATATGGAAGTCAATGGAGGTAAGGCCATGATCAGACCAAGTTGGAAAGGTGAGAACCCTGAAAAAGCAAAATACTGGCTCATAAGAGTAGAACACGCTAAGACTGAATACACCAAGGCTTCTAAAGCACAAGAACTAAGAAACATCGATAACCCCTCTTCATACAGTACAGAATCGTAAGAGATTATAACATTACCAGTACAGAAGAGTAAAATTGTAATGGAGGAGACGATATGAAAAATCTCATTGTTTATGATTCGTACACGGGAACGGTTGAAAAGTGTGCAGAAATACTTGCCAAGGAGCTTGGTAATACCGATCTAATGAATATTTCAAAGCAAAAGCTGCCTGATCTTAAAGATTATGATTGCATAGTCATAGGCAGTTACATACATGCCGGTCATGTAAGTAAAAAGATTAAGAGGTTCACAGAAAAGAATCTCGAGTTGCTCAAAAACAAGAAAGTAGGAGTTTACCTATGTATGTTGGGTCAGAGGGAAAACTTTGAGCAATATATTAATTACAATTTCGACAAAGGATTCTTAAACATATGCAGAGTCAAAGACTTCTTTGGAGGTGAATTGAATTATGGGAAGATGAATTTCTTTTTCAGATTGATACTTAGAAAAATTGAAAAAAGCGCCAAGCCAGAGCTTGGTATCAAACTTGAAAAGATAAGAGAATTTGCACAAGAATTAAAGTCCTAAACATGAATCCTTGAACGCTTTGTTTGCCCATCGACTTTTTTACCATCTACGTTTGAACCTTTGATTACCTTGATCTGCTTTTTTGCTTGTTTTAGCATTCTTTCAGCCTCAGCTTCTCTCAATAACTCATCGAGTCTTGCCTTTGCTATGAGATATTCCAACATAACTTTCACCTCCTTGAAAAATTTTATCATGGTACTCAAAAAATGTCAAGTACTATTTGATTATTTTGAAGTTGAGCACCATATATCAAATTATATTCTGCTGTATATCAATAAATATGAAATTATATTTCATAAAAATGTGCGCCAAGACAAAAAAATTGATTTGAGGGTATAATAGTAAAGGGGTGATTTTATGGGAAAGGTTTCTCCATTTTGGTCTGCTATAATCATAGGAATATTCTTGATCTTAATGGTCTTTGCCATCCCATATGAGAGGTCTACTCGTAGAGACAATGTTCAGTGGCTCACCTTCATAGGAAAGATTTCAAGAGATATAGCTTACAACATGAGTTTGGCTGATGATGGAATCATTATTGTCGGGTGGACTGGCGCAACAAAAGAACATAGTGATCAAAATGTACTGATAGTCAAATTGTCAAAGGATGGAAAATTGTTGTGGCAGAAGGAACTCGGTGGTAGTGGTACTGACGGTGCTATCTGTGTCAAAACGACGAAAGATAGAGGTTTTATCGTCACAGTGATCAGTGATTCCAAGGATGGTGACTTTCCTTCACAATTTGGTGAGCAGGACACATGGCTTTTGAAATATGACAGTAGGGCCAATCTTGAATGGAAAAGATGCTATGGAACCAAGGGTTATGATACAGCTTTTGATGTGATCGAAGACAATGGTTTTGTCTTTGCGGGTTATACAACCACCAATGGCTCTGAAGACTTCTGGGTTGTCAAAACAGATTATCAAGGAAATACCTTGTGGAGCAAAACCTTTGGTGGAAGTGATTGGGACACTGCTTTCAGTCTGGCAAAGGTGCAAAATGATTATGTTGTTGTCGGTATGACAAGATCTTCTGATGGAGATATCGATTTTAATAATGGTTCATCTGACATATGGGTTATAAAGATCTCACAGACAGGTGAACTTGTTTGGGGAAAAACCTTTGGTGGAACAGGTTGGGACCAAGCAACCAATGTCATTTCAACCAAAGATGGAGGCTTTGCACTGTGTGGAGTCAGTTGGTCTGATGAAATAGTTGGTGAGTCACGCTCTGGTGATTTTGTTCTGATAAAGTTTGACGCAGATGCAAATCAAGAATTTCTGAAAACATATGGTGGAAGTTCTGATGATATTGCCCAGAAAGTGGTTGAGACTAAAGATGGGTATGCCTTAGTCGGTACAACATGGTCTGACGATGGTGACATAACGCAAAAACACCGTGGAAGTGATTACTGGCTCATCAAGACAGACAAAGAAGGAAACCTTGTCTGGCAGAAATGTTTTGGTGATGACATGGACGAGGTCGCCTATGCCCTTCAGGTTCTTGAGGATGGTTATCTTGTTGCAGGTGTTTCATACTCTTACGTTGCAGGACTCACGGCAAGATCTCACGGAGGAGGAGACATCTTGCTTGTCAAAGTAAGATAATAGCTGGCGTCAGCCAGCTATTTTTTGTATTTTGTGATCTGTCTTAAGAAGTTATGTCTCCATTCTTTATCCTTTTCTGATTCCACACCTTTCACTGAAAAACCATCTACGACGCCAAGCACTGCTCTACCTTGATCTGTCTGTACAACAATAACTTGAAGTGGATTTGCCGTCGCAGCGAAGATTCTGCAAACTTCTGGGGTGTTTTTTATTTGATTGAGTATATTGATGGGATATCCGTCTTTGATCACTAAAACAAATAGGTGCCCCGCTCCAATCTTTCTTGCATTTTCAACTGCTACATCGATCAGATTTTGATCGTTTCCTTCAAATCTTATCAAGCAGGGACCACTCGCTTCGTTGAAGGCAAGACCAAACTTCATATTTGGGTTTGTTGTAACTATCACTTCATACAGATCTTCAACGGTCTTAATGAAGTGGGAGTGCCCTATTATGACATTGGCCCCCTCAGGAATGTTAACTTGGACAACCTCTAAGTTCACTCGAACCACCCCCGGCTTTTGCTACTTGATTTTACAATAAAATTCAGTTTTCAGAAAGAATCTTCTTTGCCTCAGCCATATTTGGTACTCTTCCAGCTAACACTATCTTTCCATTTACTGCGACGACTGGAGTTGCCGTGATACCTCTTTTGATTATTTCTTCAATGTCTTCAACCTTTTCCACAACTGCGTCGATCCCAAGTTCCTTAGCAGCAATTTCCATTACCTTTGCCGTTTGCTTACATTTTGCACAACCTGCTCCAAGGATTTCTATTTTCTTTGCCATAGTAACACCTCCATTAATTACTTAATAAGTCCGTAAATCAACCCAAAGATGGTAGAAAAGCCTACCACCAGAGCAAAGTACGTGAAAGCTTTCTTTCTGCCAAGAAGTTTTGTGATCACTATCATACTCGGCAGGCTCAAAGTGTTTCCTGCCATGAGCAATGAGAGGGTGGGACCATCTGCCATCCCAAGTTCTTTCAGTGCTTGGATTATTGGTACCTCAGTCAAAGTTGCAAAATATATAAGCGATCCAATGATTGAAGCAAAGAAAGTTGATATTAAATTGTTTCTGCCCAAAATTGCTATTACTACGCTCTGTGGTAATAACTTGGTGATCAGCCCGGCGAAGAAAACACCCACGAAAAGATATGGAAGTATCTTCTTTGCAAAATCCCAGGTTTCATAGAGCCATTGCTTCGTCTGGTCCTTTGGAAAACCAACCAGCGCCATCAAAGCGGTGGATGATGCCAAAACTGTCATAGTCGAGTACTTGAATATGGAATTGAGCTTCAAACCACTGATGACAAGAACTGTCAACTGGACTAAGAAGAACAAAAATGGTTTAGTTCCGTTTCTGGCTTCTTCAACAACTACAAAGCCTCCTGCACCTTTTTCCTGGTATATCAATTCCATGATCAACCCCACAAAAATTGCTGCCGTTATCGTAGCGATCATCCTTGCAATACCAAGATCCCAACCAAGAACGCGAGCTGTTAAAAAGATCGCCGCTATATTGATTGCTGGACCTGCGAATAAGAAAGTGGTTGCTGGTCCTATGCCGGCTCCTTTTTTATAAATTCCACCAAAGAGTGGAAGAATAGTACATGAACACACTGCCAGGACGGCACCACTCACAGCTGCAACGGGGTAGGAGACGATTCTTCTTGCACTTGGTCCAAGAAGTTTCAAAATGACATCTTTTTTGAGCATGACAGATATCGTACCAGCGATAAAAAAAGCGGGAACAAGGCACAATAGAACGTGTTCTCTGGCATATTCATTGAGCATTCTAAAACCGTTCAAAATGCTTTCGCTGACCAGCGGTGTATCAAACGGCACAAAATAGAAAATCAAGAAAATAATGGATATGATTAGAAATGACTTTATGTCATGACACCTCCTGAATCTCTTTCACTTGTATGATAATAGACCAATTTTATCTACAAATTAACGAATAATGAATTAATGAATTATACTGTGTTTATAGTTAGTGATATAATTCCACGCGGGGGATTAATTATTTTAGAACTGATAAAGGCGCAAAAATCACATGCCTGTGATTTTGTAGATCTGGTCTTAATGACTGGCAGGGATTTCTTTGAGGGGTGTTTTGGTAGACGAGTCGAAAGGATGTTGCGAAATCTTTATATTCAAGAAAGAAATCTTTTCAGTCATGAATGCACCTGGTTCGGCCTACTTGACGCTCAAATCGTAGGGTTAATAGTTGGTTATTCCTATGATTATGTGAAAGAGAACAGGCTAAATACAGGAGTAATGATATTGAAAGAGATAGGGCTTTTCAGATTCATGAATTTGGTCAAAGTCGATGGTGCTTTGGGTAAACATTCAAAGGATGAATTCTATCTGAGTAATCTAGCCATATATCCAAAGTTCAGGTCGATGGGTTTTGGTAGAAAACTTGTTGAATATGTCTTTGAGCTTGCAAGACAGCAAAATTGCAAAAGGGTGGTGCTCGATGTTGAAAGAGAAAATGAAGTCGCAAAAGCTCTGTATTATAAGATGGGATTTAAAAAGATTTCCGAAAAAAGAATCAGAGTTGGCCACCATGAGTTTTGTTTTGAAAGAATGTCATTTGAAGGGCTTTAGGTATGGAATGATTATCCAAAACACTTAACTTGAGTGTGTCTGAACCTTTGTAGCTGATCGTTTCAAAAAAGGCCAATCGATTTTGGGTGGATCTTTCATCACGCTGGAACGACGTTGACTAATCGCGGGACTCTGTATCACAAAAAATTGCAACATCACTAACAAGCGGCGGAATACTGGATAAAGTTGAGTACTCTTCAAAGGTGTCACCTGCTTATGCAAGAAATTAATAAAGTTTGATATAGATCTTAATGTTACTTCATCTGCGATTTTATCTGGATGAATATATCTGAATTATTCATAAATAAGTCAAATAATTTCGGATCAAAGTGTCCTTCTTCCTCATATCTCATGATCTGTAATGCTTCGTCAAATGTACGAGCATTTCTGTAATATCTATCTGACGTAAGTGCATCGAAGACGTCGGCTATTGCTACGATTCTGGCTTCCAAGGGTATCCTGTCCCCTTTGAGACCTTCTGGATAGCCTGTACCATCAAACCTTTCGTGATGATAAAAACATACCTCAGTACACAGGGAAAGCAACTCAAATCCTTGATACGTATTCATCATATTTTTAAACAGCTCGCCGCCAAGTTTTGTATGACTCTTCATAATCCTAAACTCATCATCGGTCAGTCTTGATGATTTCCGCAAGACTGACTCTGGGATGAGTATCTTACCTATGTCATGTAACAATGCCGCCGTCTTCAAGTTTTGATGCCATAGTAAACTCATCCCTTCAAAATATTGCATATATAACGACGCAAGTGCTGAAGAAATCTTGGCTGTATTTCTGCAATGCTCGGCGGTTTGAGTATCTTTGATCCGTATCATGCTTGCCGCATGATTTATGATGGCATTCAGATTCAGTGAGGACCGATCGTCGTGAATGATTAAATCGATATCTTTTTCATCTGGGAACCGATGACAAACAATGTCAGCACCCATTTTCAGTGCAGAGTTGTCTTTTCTGTTGTCTACTACAACTATATATGGATTTATGAAAGATATTGCTTTCTTATTGATCATTTGAATTAGCGGGGAATAATCTTCTTTTGAGTTGTTCAGATGTATGAAGACAAGGTCAATAGAATCGGGGTATTTATCAAGGAACTTGCAGGCGCTTGAGACATTTTTGATAACAGTGACTGTGTGTACTTCGTTGTGAAAAGCTTTAAAAATCCTAATTATGCCAGGGTCTCTACTAAGAAGCAATATCTTCTTAAGCTTCATGAAAGTCCCATTTCATCCAACTGTAAGGATTGTTATAAGAATGATGATTATTTATAGTTACGCGTACAGTGCTTACCGCGAAGATGGGTGAATGACGAATGACATTGCATAGTGTCAATTATGAGTAACTTCTACGTGGCTTATAATTAAGTTATTATAGAGGAAACCCGCATCAAGAAACATGTTGAAAACTGTTTGTTTGTGGTAGAATTACTGTAAATAATCATCATTCTTATAACAATCCTTACAGTTGGATGAAATGGGACTTTCATGAAGCTTAAGAAGATATTGCTTCTTAGTAGAGACCCTGGCATAATTAG
>JBKBIU010000285.1:0-2116 GCA_046294065.1 Pseudothermotoga sp. | reverse complement strand
GTGTGGATTTAACATGTGGTACCTTCAATGTAGTCGTAAAGAACTTTGTCAGATGTGAGACAGAGTTTATTGACAGAAGAACTTGAAAACCTTATGGTGGTATGGTATCATACATAATGCCATGGCGGTGTAGCTCAGATGGTCAGAGCGAGTGATTCATAATCACTATGTCGTGGGTTCGAATCCCACCGCCGCCACCAAAGAGTCTCCAAATTGAAGTAAATAGTTTCAGTAGTTTTGGCGAGGGCATTTTGTGCCCTTTTTTGTTGTGCAAAGTGTTCCTGGTAAAATCACTCTTTGGGGGTGAACATCTTGCGTAAATATATAGTTTTCCTTTTTAGCTTTCTCTATCTTTTTTGTTTTGCTCTCGAAGTGAGAATGCCAGTCTTTGACAGAAGTAATTCTGTATGCAATATTTACTCTTATGATCACGGTGATAAGAAAGAGATCACAATTGTTTTTTGGGACGAGGATCATCCTAACCCCTTTGTGGATCTTGTCTATGATATTTACCGTTTTTTCAAGTGGGGTAGATTCTATGATGTTGAGACATTCTTTGTTTTGAAAGACCATGTCTTATTTGAAGATGATTATTGTGATTCACATTCCTACTATCAGTTCGAAGGTTTGCACAACAGTGCAGAGATTCCTATCGATGATTTTGAAAGGACTGATAACGGTTTGACTATTTATGTAAGCACATGGAACCACATGTTTTCAAACAGAGCTTTGGCTAATACTGAATACATGTCCTTTACGGTAAAGGGATTTAGTGGAACAAGAAAAGATGCTGAAAAAATCTACAGTTGGAGGGAAAATATTCGCCTGAGGATGACTTTGATCTTATCTTTTTTAATGATTTTCATGGCAGCATTCACTATCTGTCTAAAGAACAGACAAAGAAATATTACAACAATAAAGGTCCTTACGACATTATGTGCTGTCTTCATAGCCCTTATGAATGTGGATGGTAGCGAATGGTTTATCGTTTTTGGATTGATTTTTGGTGCGATTGGTGATGCGTTCTTGGAAAAACCAGAGAAATTCATATATGGCATGGGTTCATTTTTGATTGGTCATTTGTTTTATTCTGTAGGTTTTGGGCTCAGATTTGCTGTTCCTCCTCTTTGGCTTTTTGTGATCATCTTTTTGGTACTACTGACTCTTTACTTTACAATGCTGTATAAACACCTTTCACATATGAGATTTCCAATATTTGTATATCTTGTAGCAATAGGAGCCATGTTCAGTTTCTCATTTTCTCCTCTGTATAAGAGCCTATATTATCTAAGATTTCTGTTACCTTTAGCTGGGGGATTGTTCGTGTTTTCTGATTTTCTCATCGCAGTCGATAAATTTGTAAAGAGAGTACCAGCACGCCATCTGCTAATTCTTGGGACATATTTCATGTCTCAGCTTATTATTTCTTTATCGACAATCTTTTAAAAATCAAGAACTAGATCATCTTTGTGATAATAGTGAAACAATTCACGAAAAATCTTTTTACATTCAACATTTTTGTTCTGATAGGATATATCATAATCTTTGGAAAGAATATCTTGAAAATAAAGTGTGAGTTCCCTTTTGAAAGATCGTTTGTGACAACCAGCAACCTCTTACAATAGATTAACACCTTCTCGCGAGACTGGGGTTAAACAACCCCAGTTTTTTTCAAAGATTAGTGATAAAATTTACGGGGGCACGTCATGAGAAAGATTGGTTTATTACTACTCCTGCTGTTTCTCTTACTGGCATATGGTTTTGAGGTCCAAGTTGTTGAAATTCATTTCTCTCCAAGTGGTGGGTGTACTCAAGCCATTATTAAGCAGATAGATAGAGCGCAAAGAGAGATCAAGATCATGATCTATTCCTTTACTTCACAGTCCATTGCCACTGCACTTTTGCAAGCATTTAATAGAGGAATTCATGTAGAAATAATTATAGATGAAGGTAATGATAAATCACGATATTCACAAACACCGTTTTTGAGGCAGAATGGAATAATGGTTTATGTTGATGGCAAGGAAGCTATTCACCATAATAAAGTGATCATAATAGATCAAAGGATAGTTATCACTGGTTCATTCAATTTTTCAAAAGCAGCAGAATATTCAAA
>JBKBIU010000284.1:1781-2127 GCA_046294065.1 Pseudothermotoga sp. | reverse complement strand
GAGAATCCCTCCTGGTATGAATCTGCCTGCAGATCTACCCAAGGCACCAAATTCAAATCCTACTCCAAGTACGATCAGTATCATCGACCAGACATAGTTCGCATTTAGATTGAATATCAAGACAAGACCGGTGATGATTAGAAAAATGGCAACTAAAGCAGTCCCCACGCTGATTTTCCCCATTTGAAGACACCCCCTACTGGTTGATTTCCTTTTGAAGTTGAATAGCTTTGAGGAATGTCTCATGAATAGTCTTCATCAAAGCCCCTCTGATCCCTTCCCTTTCCATTCTATATATTCCTTCTATTGTCGTTCCTGCAGGCGAAGTGACCACATGCCTGAACTC
>JBKBIU010000284.1:0-1771 GCA_046294065.1 Pseudothermotoga sp. | reverse complement strand
GAGCAAAAGCTCTGCAGAGCCTATGATTGTTTCAAGTACCATTAGCCTTGAAGTCTCATAGGAAAGGCCCATTCTGATTCCAGCATCGATGAGTGCTTCTATAATGACAAAAACAAAGGCTGGAGCACTTCCACTTAGTGCTGTCACCGCAGCCAGATGTTCTTCCTCTACTTCGATCACCTGTCCCAGAGATGACAGTATTTTGCAACATCTTTTCCACGCATCCTCGTCCACCTGTTCAGAACGAGCAGCACCGATGACCCCTTTACCGATCATTGCAGGAATATTTGGCATGATTCTCACAACACTTCTACAACCTGTTCGCTGAATGATCTTTTCAATACTCACGGCTGTCATGGTACTTATCAGAATCTTTCGATCAGCCTGCGTGATCTCTGAAAATAATCTTTCACTATCTTGAGGTTTCACACATAAGAATATCGTCTCGCACATGTCGATGATTTCTTTGTTGGTGGCGGTTCGATAGCCATCTTTTGAAAAAGATTGGAGTTTCTTGAAAGATCGGTTGGCCAAAACTATCTCTTGTGGCATGAAGTCACCACTTTCAACCAATCTTTTTGCAATGATCGAGCCGATATTTCCAACACCAATTATCCCAATCATGGTGAACTCCTCCTAACTCATTACTACATTCTTTTGGTTGATCATATCATATATCTTGAAAGATTGCTATTGTATTCTCATCCTTTGGTGCTAAAATAATGACGGAGTTACATAAACTTAAAAACATACACTACTTTTAAATGAGGAGGGATAACTATGAAAAGGGTTGTTGTGGCATTGGTACTCCTTCTGACTGTGGCAATTGTTTTTGCCGAATGGAAACCAACCAAGTCTATCACAGTGATTGTTCCGTGGTCAGCGGGTGGTTCAACAGACCAGGTAACCAGAATGATCACAAGCCAGATGGAACCACTTCTTGGTCGCAAATTTGTTATCGTAAACACCCCTGGAGGAGCCGGTTCGATTGGTACGGTCAACGCATGGAATGCGCCGCACGATGGTTATACCTGGACGGCAAATGCTGTCTTAGACCTCACAAAGTATGCATTGCTTGAAGAAACAATACCATTCACCCACAGGAGTTGGAAGTATTTTCTACCTATCTATGCGCCGAATGTCGTCGTTGTGAATCCAAATACACCTTACAAAACTATTGATGAACTGATTCAAGCGATGAAAGCCAACCCAGAGATACCCATAGGCTCGGCGGGAACAGGAAGCGGAGGACATGTAGCGGCGGAAATCTTTGCCGAATATTTTGGTGTGAAGTATAAACACACACCTTATGCTGGTGGGAATCCTGCGACTGTTGCTGTAGTCTCAGGAGAGGTCATTGGAAACATGCAGTTCTCAATGGAGGTAGCAGATATGCTCAGAGCGGGGAAGCTGAGAGCTCTTTGTGCTCTCAGTGCTGAGCCTTTAACGATCTCTGGATACGGTACAATACCTTCCATTCGCCAATGGTATCCAGATTTTCCAGATGTTGGTGCTTATTTTGGACTTGTCATTCCAGCAGATGTCCCAGCCGAGGTCTTAGAAACCGTCGGACAGGTCTTTGAAAAAGCTGCTAAATCTCAAGCCATGAAGGATTGGGCAGAGAAACAAGGATTAGTTTCTGTATGCATCTATGGTGATGAGGCTAGTGAAATAGTCGAGCAAGTTGCAAGAAGAGTCACATGGCTTTTGTATGACAGAGGTATTCTGAAGATATCTCCTGAGAAATACAACATCCCGAGGATTGGTCAAT
>JBKBIU010000283.1:0-2132 GCA_046294065.1 Pseudothermotoga sp. | reverse complement strand
ACAACATTGGGGTGGGAGAACTTTGAAGAGACTTTTAGGTTATGCGAAACCTTATTTTTGGTTCTTTGTTCTTGCAATACTCATAGTTCTTGTGGCTGCAGTTGTTGATCTTTTACCACCACAGATTGTGAGAAAGGCAATCGATGGATACATGAACAACGCCGCATTGAGTATTGAACAGCGTGTGAGTGGCGTATCACTCATGGCATTTCTGCTTTTAGGTGTTGTGGGTCTTCAGTTTCTTTTGGGCTATGTAAGTACCTACTTGACATCGTTCCTTGGAAATAAGATAGTTTATGATGTGAGAAGTGAGCTGTACAAAAAGGTTCTTGATCTGCCAATGTCATTTTTCGACAAAAACCCCTCTGGAAGAATAAACACAAGAATAGTCAATGACACGCAGAATATTCAGGAATTTTTCTCCAGCGTTATAACCTCTATGGTGAAAGACGTGTTCCTACTGGCTGGGGTCATCTATTTCATGTTGAGGATAAGTACCAGGCTTTTTGCAAATGTGAGTTTCATATTTCCTATAATTGTTGTCGCCATGGTGCTGTTCAGATACTTTGATTTGAAGGTGTATAGGCAGGTGAGGACAAATCTTGCACGCGTCAATGCATACCTCGCGGAGCATATAAGCGGAATAAATGTAATCAAATTGTTTTTGTCTGAAAACTACAAAGCCAAAGAATTTGATTCAGTGAATAGAGACCTCTACAAATCTTTGATGAACCAGCTTTATGTCTTTGGAATTTTCAGACCTTTTATAGATTTAATTCATTACTTTGCCTTGAGTGCAATAATCTGGTTCGGATCAAAGTACATAATAGGAGGAACAATTCATTTTGGCGAGCTCTATGCCTTCGTTGCATACGTTGACACATTTATGAGACCCCTGGGTGATATATCGGAAAAGTACGATATAATTCAAAATACGGCGGCTTCCTGTGAAAAGATCTTCACGCTCATGGATGAAAAATCAGAGATATTAGGTAATCCAGAGAATAACGAAAAGATAATCAACGGAGAGCTGGTTTTTGAAAATGTCTGGTTCAGTTACGATTCAGATAGATGGGTTCTCAAGAACATAAATGTTGCATTCAAACGAGGAGAATTGACAGCAATTGTTGGAGAAACAGGAGCAGGAAAGACCTCGTTGATGAATCTTGTCAATGGGATGTATGTTCCACAAAAAGGAAAGATTCTTATAGATGGAAGAAACATCTTTGATTACGATCTGAGAAAAATAAGAAAACAAATAGCTGTTGTTCCACAAGATGTGATACTCTTTTCTGGAACAATTCTTGACAACATCAGATTATTCTATGAGGAATACAGTGAACAACAGGTTGTTGAAGCACTCAAGAAAGTTTATGCCTACGATATCATAGAAAGATTAAGTGACGGGATCTATACAAAGATAATCGAGCGCGGATCAACATTATCGGCTGGTGAAAGGCAACTCATAGCTTTGGCACGGGCGGTTCTATTTGATGCAAAAATACTGATTCTAGATGAAGCAACCAGCAATATAGATGTTGATACCGAGTCTAGGATTGAAACGGCTGTTAGGGAGCTTTCTAAAGAGAAGACCGTTATCATGATTGCACACAGACTTTCAACGGTCAAAGGTGCAGACAGGATACTGGTCATCCACGATGGCTCAGTTGCAGAGGAAGGAAGGCATGTAGAGTTACTCACTAGAAGAGGCGTCTATTACAAGCTTTATCAGATACAATTTGCCTCATGATTTAGGCTGAACTTTGTTTGCCACTTTCACACCAGAGGTAGGAACTGTCTGTTTGATTGTTTTTATGAGAGAAGATCACCTTTTTTAGCTTTTGCCTTGATGGATACTGTCTGATTCTGGTATTGTATCTTATGAGGTGATCGATTTGGCGCTCGAAAGAATCGAGCTCTTTTTATTGGATATGGATGGTACTTTCTATCTGGGAGACAGTCTTCTTCCTGGTGCACTGGACTTTATAGAGACGGTGAGAGATCAAAAAAGGAGATTTCTTTTTTTGACAAACAATTCGTCCAAAGGCAATAAACAGTACGTTGCTAAGTTGAGAAGATTGGGTGTGAATGTTGAGTTGGATGATGTTTTCACATCCGGTGAAGCAACTGCG
>JBKBIU010000282.1:0-2138 GCA_046294065.1 Pseudothermotoga sp. | reverse complement strand
GCGTCGGAAAGTTCTTTGTCTATCAGAGACAACCTTTCTTCGCGCGTCAAATTTTCAGATTTTAGGTATTCCATCATCAGAGTTTCGTTGAAAATCGATGCTGTTTCTGCCATCACCATGGGTACTGTGGAGTTCAAAGGTGTTTCGTCTTTCAAACATTCGTTATGGAAGGCATGACCAAGTTCGTGTGTCAAAGTCAAAACGTTGTCCAAATGTCCTTCGAAAGTCATAAGTATTCTTGATTCTTTGATGGCTTTTATGGATGAACAAAAAGCACCTCCTCTTTTACCTTTTCGAGGCTCTGCATCTATCCAGTTCTTTTCAAAGGCAAGGTCAGTGAATTTGCCAAGTTCCTCTGAGAAGGTGGAAAGTTTTTCTACGATCAGCTTTCTTGCCTCATCAAAGCTCCACTTTTTGGTGAAACTCCCTATGGGTGCGAATAGATCGTACCAAGGTAACCCATTTTCATATCCCAGAAGCTTTGCCTTCAACTTCAGGTATTCTCTCAAAATTGGTAAAAAGTTTTCAACACTTGTGATCATTACCTGGAAGGTTTCAAATGATATTCTATTCTCAAGAAGCATTGGTTCTATGGGTGACTCAAAGGCGCGAAGCTTTATCTCCCATAAGAACTCCCCTTTGATGCTGTTGAGCGAAAAGGCTACGACCTCTGCTATTGTCTCACAAGCTTTTAACTCTGCTTCGTACGCCGCCTTTCTGATTTCCTTTCTTGGATCGTAAGCCAGATTTCGAACAACCGTTAAAGGTAAAATCTTCTTTTCCCCTTCAATTTGCACTTCGCACATCAAATTGGCTGTTATCTTGGAAGTCAATTGATTCCAAGCCTCTCCACCGGTGATGCGAAACATGCTCAAGATCCTTTCTTCACCATCGGTCAGAAGATACTTTGCCCTCGCTTTCGCTTCGTTCAGAACGAATTTGTGAGCGACCAAAGTTGGATGTGTGAATGAATCCAATGGAAGATCTTTCAGATATCTGGCGAAAATAACTTTTGCAAAGGAAAGATCGACGAACTTTTCTCTGATTATGTTCAGGTATTTCAAGGCTTCTGAATTGTTGGTGTCTTCACTGAGTTTCAAGTTGGCATAGGTCATCAACCGGGTGGCAAGCAAGGATATTTCGTTGAATTTATCTATACAGTACACAAGCTTTTGCTGGGCATCTTCGAAGTTAGTGAGGTTTTCTCTTTGCCAGCTTAGGAATTTTTGAATGCTGCTCTTTAGATACTGCAGAGCATCAAGAAAACTTTCATCGGCGAAAGACGGAAAGATGTTGTTCAGATCCCACCTCATCTTCTCACTCCTATGCTTCCATATGTTAACTTATTATACCAACATTGCGGTGAAAAACCACTTGAAAACAGAAAGATAAAAGCCGGCTTTTGTGCCGGCTTTGAAAAATGATAAAGTTCACTAAAAAATCGCAGGTTCATTTTGCATACTCTTCAAGTGCTTCTAAGACAACATCGTCAAGGAAATTTAGATTCAACTGCAGTCTCGTTCTTAGTTTTTCTCTGTAGAGCTGTCTCCAAGCCGTATTGATTTGGTCAACTGTTATGATATCTCCTATCTTCTGCCTCATTTCCTGGATAATCTGAGCCCTCTTTTGGTTCAGCTGCTGAATAGCTGTTCGATATTCGTTGAGTGTCATAGTTCCGGCCTTTTCTTTCAATTCTTTGTACTGGTTCTGTAAGGCATTGAGTTTTTCTTTTGCTTCGTTGACTATCTGTAGAATCTGCTTAGCTTGTTCCTTTGTCATATTCATTGCCTGGAACATTTCTTTAGAAAGCTCCTTGGCTTGTTCTTTGAGCCTTTCTCTGATTTGTTCTTTGTCCTGTAGCATGATTCTTTCTTTGAGCTGTTCTTTGTACGGTTCCACAAATCTTGGTGCAACAGGCGCCATGGGTCCTGGATTCGTGCCTGGTCCGAAGGTTTTTTGTCGAGCCATTGGTCCTGCCAAAATGACAGTTGAAAAGACTGTCAAAACTAGCAACGCAGTTACAAATTTTTTCATAAAATCACCTCCGCGTGATTCTTGGTGTCTATCTATATTGTCTTTTTTCTGATAAAACTTGGTTTCATTCTCTAATGAAACTCTAATTTCTCGCAAGGGACCTA
>JBKBIU010000281.1:0-2162 GCA_046294065.1 Pseudothermotoga sp. | reverse complement strand
AATGGTGCGGTATCCATCAAGAATCCAAAGACGGGATTTGAATGGTCTGGCTACGGTGAACCAACGGGTGAAAAGCAATTGGAACTTGTCACGGGTCCCTATGTGGACAGCATAATCTACAGAATGTATCTGAACAGGGCTGCTGCTATTACGGCTTTAATCAATGGCGATGTTAGCTTCATATTCAATTCTCTCGGTTTGCAGAAAGGTGAAGCAGATCAGCTTGCAAAAGTAGCAAATATTAAATTGATAAGCAACTCTGTGAATGGTTTTAGGTATATGTGCTTCAATATGAGAAGATTTCCAATGAATATCAAGGAATTCAGACAGGCCATAGCTGCATTGATTGATCGAGAATTTCTCACTTCAAGGGTCCTTGGTGGCCAGGCGTTCCCACAGTATGGTGTGGTTCCCAGTGGAAATGTTTTCTGGTATAACCCAAATGTTGAAAAACTATCACCAGGCTATGGTATGAGTTCAGGAGACAGAAGAAAGCTCGCTATTGATTTACTGAAACAAGCAGGCTTCAAGTGGGTTGTTGAACCAAAGGTTGAAGGCAATAATGTTGTTAGACAAGGTAGAGGTCTGATAGCTCCTAATGGTCAGAGAATTGAACAAATAGAACTTCTCGCTCCAGGTGCTGGCTATGACCCAATGAGGGCAACAATCGCTTTGTATGTTGAAAGATGGGCAAACGAAATTGGTATACCTATAAAAGCGAACTTGGTCGATTTCAACTTGATTGTTCAGAGAGTCTTTGATGAACCTTTCAACTTTGACATTTACATGTTAGGTTGGAGTCTTGCGTATTATCCAGATCATGTTGCAGACTTCTTCCACAGTAAGAGGGCTGGTGTTGGTGATTTCAACGCAGCTGGATACAACAATCCAGAGTTTGACAAAATTGCCGATGAGTTCCTTGCAGCCTCCGACATCGATAAGGCAAGAGAACTATCTTTCAAACTTCAGGAAATTCTCGCACAAGATCTTCCTTATGTAGTGATCTTTGATACCCCAGTCACTGAAGCTTTCAGAACAGATCAGATTATATTCCCATACGAAAAGACACTTTCTGGTTTACAGTATGTGAACGGAACACCAACACTTGTCAAAGCGGCAAAATAGCTGTATTTAAGATTTATCTGCCCCGCCGCCCCGTATGGGGCGGTTGGATTTTATAATCTGAGAGGAGGTAAAAGGTGCTCAGATTTCTCAGCAAGAGAGTGGTCCAAATCGTCATACTTTTGTTCATCTATGTGACAATCGTCTTTTGGCTTATGGAAGCCCTACCTGGAAGTTTTCTGGATAAATACCTCATGAACCCAAAAATCACTCCAGAGATAAGAGAGAACTTGAAACGCCAGTTTGGTTTCGACAAACCTGTTTTCACCAGATACTTGTACTACATGAAGAATTTCTTAGTCTTGGATCTGGGAGTTTCATTCTCCTATTTTCCAAGGAAAGTAACCTCCATAATCTTTGAAAGACTCCCCAGGACAGTTTTTCTGTTCGTAACATCGACCTTGGTTTCATACGCCTTTGGATATACCCTTGGTAAGAGGTCTGCATGGAGAAGAGGTAAGGTAATCGACCAAGTGACAACCTTCACAGGAATTGTGTTTTGGACGATCTTCTTACCATTGCTCGCCATATTCAATATCTGGCTGTTCGGTGTTATTTTGGGAATACTTCCTTTGAACCAGTTCATAGATCCGAATTTGTGGAGAAATGTTTCTTTTTCAGCCCAGGATCTTTTTTTAAAACTTCTGCTCAATGCATTCATCTTTTTGGTTGTCTTCCTAACTATTATGATCATTTCTCGTAGACTCAAAACAATAACCGCGAAGAGAATTTTACTTTATGTTTCTTTGATCGGTACGATTATCATCTCGATTTCGATCTGGATTCTCTCAGGCAGAGGAATTTACGCCTGGGATATTATAAAACACATGGTTTTACCAGTGTTCACCTTGACACTGTATTCTTTTGCTGGGAGTATGCTTGTGATGCGCGACACGATGCTTGATGTCATCAGGGAGGATTATATAACCACTGCAAAGGCAAAGGGGTTGCCGGATAAAGTAGTTAGGGATAGGCATGCCGCGAGAAATGCCCTGTTGCCACTTGTGACTAATTTTGTGATAAGTCTAGGCTTTACAATA
>JBKBIU010000025.1:0-11317 GCA_046294065.1 Pseudothermotoga sp. | reverse complement strand
GGCCCGCGGTCGTGTCATACCGATTGGGATGGCACGATGTCGCTGAACCGAAGCACGAGGGTAAACCTCTGTGTGCATCCGCTTGAGGATGCCCCTCAATTCATTGAGGGGAGGACGTCACTATCTTGATAACTGATTCTGTTGTGGTAATATATTAATTAGTTGTGTCGGGGCGTAGCGCAGACGGCTTAGCGCGCCTGCCTTGGGAGCAGGAGGTCGCTGGTTCAAGTCCAGTCGCCCCGACCATTTTTTATTTCCTCTGGTATTCCAACATCTTACGAGAAACTCCATAGAAGATTTTCAAATTCTTTTAGAAGTTGTTGCCATATTTTCACGGAAAGAGTTGTATAATTGTACATCAATGAAAGGATGACTGTCATGGATGCGGAGAGAATTTTTAAAGCTTTGGGGTGTAAGTGGAGAATAGAGATCATAAAGCAAATAGCAAAACAAAATCTGTGTATGTGTGATCTTGAAGTTTCCAATCATATTGATAAAACTACGCTTTCAAGACATATATCTATCTTGCAAAATGCAGGTATCGTTGATTTACAAAGAGAAGGTCAAAAGAAGAGGATTGTACTCAAAGATTTCAGAGTTCTTGAACTCATAAATCTGGCACAACAGATTGCCAAAAATCGTGAATAAGGAAAAGGAGGAGTCAGAATGGCAAAGAACTGGTATCCAGTCATTGACTACACTAAGTGTGTTGGTTGTCTATCCTGTGCTAATTTTTGCCCCCATGGAGTCTACACAATCAACGATGGTAAACCAGAAGTTACCAATCCTATGGAATGTGTAGAGTTTTGTAGAGGATGTCAAAAGCTCTGTGACTATGGTGCAATAAGGTATGCCGCGGAGGTGAAAGTTCATGGGTAAGAAAGGATTGTTACTATGTGTTTGTCAAGGTACGTGTCCTTCCTTTCATCAAATGAATGTTTTTGAGGTGCTCAATGCCATAAGAAGAGAAGGTCTGGTAGACTTCGTCGCACTCCATCCACAGCTGTGTGCAGATGACGGAGACAAATATCTGCAAACCTTGACTAAGGATGAGCAGATAGAAAGATTGTATGTGGCAGGTTGCGATCCAGCTATGCAAAAAAAGATGTATCGAGACGCCTTTGAACAAAGTGGTTTTGATAGATCGAAGCATCTTGGTGTAGATATAAGGAATATGACTACGGAACAGGCAGTCGAAGCCATCAAAAACTTGATCAAAAACAGTTGAATTTCCTATATCCTACTCTGGTGATGAAATATGTGCAGAATGATTGGTTTTTCTTTTGAAGAAGAACGAAGTGTGGATGTGTTCTTTAAACATTTGCAGTTGATGGCTCAGAGCGGTAAAGGTTCCCCTCACAATCATGGGTGGGGGGTTTATGCTCTTAAAGACGGCGCAGTGATTTACTATCGCTCACCAAAACCTGCTTATGAGGAAGAGATAGTACCTTTTTTCGCAGAAGTAGGTATCTTCCATGCAAGAAAGGCTTCAGAACACCTGCCCATAACCTTTTTACAACTTCACCCATTCATAGACAACAAGGGAAAGGCATTTTGTCACAATGGAACTATATATGATATCAACTATTCCTCGATAGATAGCGATACTTACTCTTACTTTATGAAGGTCAAAGATTTTTCAACTTACGAAGATCTGGCCCTTAAGATTGTAAAGGTAGCCGAAGAATATAGACATACAGGAATGAATTTTCTGATGGTCAACGGCGATGAATTGGTTGTCTACTGTGGCTACAGCGAGAACAGAGAGTATTACACCCTGTGGTATGAAGACAAGGATGGTTTTGTAGTGAGTTCAGAACCCATGAATGAAGGATTTAAGCCCATGGATAACAGAACGATCTTTGTTGTAAGAAAAGGGAAGATAGATAGAAGATTGAAAATCTAAAAGGGGCAAAAGCCCCTTTTTTTATAAAAAGTAATTCTCTGCCGCATGCATAGCCGCTATTGCTCCGTCCGAGACTGCTGTTATTATCTGCCTAATACTCTTTTTTCTCACATCTCCGATGGCATATACCTTTGGAATATTGGTTTGCATGAATTCGTCGGTGATGATATATCCCGCTTCATCGGTCTTAACTATATCTTTCACAAAATCGGAGTTTGGTGTAAGACCAATAGCTATAAAAACACCTTCGACCTTCATTTTACTCAGTTCACCTGTTTTTGTATCTTTGAGAATGACTTCCTCTAACTTTTCCTTTCCTGTGAAATGTTCCACAACTTTGTTGAACTCGAATTTGATCTTTTGGTTAGAGAAAGCCCTGTCCTGAAGAATCTTAACAGCTCTTAGTTTGTCACGTCTGTGGATGACAGTTACAGATTTTGCTATCTTGGCAAGGTAGATCGCATCATTTATAGCGGTATCTCCGCCACCAACTACTGCAACATTTTTATCTTTGAAGAAATAACCGTCACAAGTTGCACAGTAAGAAATGCCTTTTGCTGTTAGTTCTCTTTCGCCAGGCACACCCAGTTTCTTTGGATCTGCTCCTGTTGCTATCATCACAACGCCAGCTTTTATGATGATCCCATCCTCTGTTTCGATCTTTCTTTCGTTGTCATCTATGACCAGTCTCCTTACCTGTGCGTTTAAGAAGTTTGTTCCAAGTGACTGGGCATGTTCTTTCATTCTCTTAGCAAGTTCTTGACCCTCTATGGTGGGAAAACCAAGATAATTATCTATATATGTGGTCAAGTTCAATTGACCACCTTCAAGAACCTTCTCCACCACCAGTACACTTAGACCAGCACGCGCTGCATAGACGGCTGCACCGAGTGCAGCTGGCCCACCACCGATTGTGACGACATCATAGTAATCTCTAAACTCATTTTTCAAACCTAAGTCAAAGAGCATAGTTATTTATCACCCACGGCTTTGAACAATTCCTGTATGAATGCATTTTCCGGATATGCGCCAACAAAATCGTGTCTGTCATTTATGAAAGTGTGAGGTACCGAGGAGACCCCATAGTTCATACTCAGTTCGGGGAACTCATTCGCCTCTATCATCTCTGCAGTTATATTTGCATTAACCATCGCGGCACTATGAGCCATCAAGACGGCTTTGGGACAATAAGGACAGGTTGGTGTTACAAAGACCTTTATATGAACAGGAACTTTTATGGAACGAATCTTTTCAATCTGTTCCGCATTGAAGAATGGTGGTTTATCTATTGAGACTGCTATTACATCCTGTATTAAGGTTGAGAACTCGTGACCGGACGGTATTCCATAGAATCTTACCCCAGTGTCTTTACCGTCTTTGTTAAGAAGTACTATGGCAGGTGCCATAGTTATTTTGTACTGTTCTGCAACCTGTCTTTCTTTTTTCACATGGTAAACATACATCTCGATCTTACTATTGATGGAAGACAATTCTTCAAGGACTTGTTTTGTAAGATCACAGTATTCACATTCACTTTTGTCGTCAACAAAAATCAATATTTTCACTGGATCTTTGAGTTGTTCTGCGAAGACTTTTTGAAGATATCTTGCATCTTTTTCACTTATCAATGCCATTTTCATACCTCCTCAATTATTTTCATATATATTCTACCAAATTAGTCTACATTTATTCATTTCTATCCAGTAAAGACGATGTAAAACCTAACAAGATAAGCAGTATTCCTAAGGAGAGTTTACTCAGTTCATAGCCGACTGAAATTCTGTTAAAAACAAAGACCATAGTGAATATTCCCCAACAGATCAAAATAGAAGTGATGTTTCGCTTTGTACAACGTTTCAGAAGGTAAGTGGTTACGTATTCTTTTTTGGTAAACCCCATGGAAAGAAAGAGTACACGGAATCTCTTATCCTCCCTTTCAAGATAAGCAGCTAACCGACCTATGTGAAAAAGGAAAGCGATCAGCGAACATATGAAGAAATCCCTCACACCGTATTGCCCAAAAGTTGATGTGTAAGTGACCAGGACACCTAATGTAGCAACTATATTTATAGCGGAGAATGGTGCAAGGGTCATATTAGCCGTTCCAGAAAAATTGGCCCAGACTACCGGTAGAGCAGAAGATATACCAATTGCCGAGTACGCAAGACCAAGTATGAAATCTTTCAGAAAATCATTCACGTCTATGTTTTCTCCTCTCCTTGTGGTTCCTTCTTCAAGACTTCTGCTATACCCGCTAAGCTTGAAAGAATAGCAGAGGCTTCCATGGGCAAGAATATTTTTGTTGCTTTACCATTGGCAATTTCCTTGAGTGCATCAAGGTATTTAATTGCTATCAAGTCGCTCGTGGGTGCGCCTTCATGTATGGCTTTGAAGACACTCAAGATTGCGTCGGCTTGACCTTGGGCTTCTGCTATCAGTTTGAATCTGTTTGCTTCCGCAACCTTTTTGATTGCTTCTGCTTCACCTTCTGCTTTTAAGATAGCTGCGTTTCTTTCACCTTCTGCCTTGAGTATTTCTGCTTGTTTTATACCTTCTGCTTCAAGAATCGCCGCTCTTTTGGTTCTCTCTGCCTTCATTTGTTTACTCATTGCATCGGTTATATCCTTAGGTGGGTCTATTTTCTTGATCTCAACCCTTGTAATTCTCACACCCCATTTATCTGTGGCATCGTCCAAAACAGTTCTCAATCTCGTGTTTATCTTCTCTCTTGAAGTGAGCGTCTGATCAAGCTCAAGTTCTCCTATGACGTTTCTCAAATTTGTCTGTGCAAGTTTGAGAGTTGCAAACTGAAAGTTGTTGACGTTGTACACTACTTTGTAGGCATCGGTGACTTCATAATATATCACGGCATCTACCGTGACCACGACGTTATCTTTGGTTATAACCTCCTGTGGTGGCACATCTATCACCATTTCTCTGAGATCAACTCTTGTCATCCTGTCAAAAAATGGAATTATAAAATGCAGACCTGGTCCAGCTTCTTTATGGAATTTACCAAGCCTTTCGATCAATCCTCTTTGATAAGGTCTCACAACCTTGATACCGGTTGCGGCTATTATCAATATCAAGACAGCAACTACGTAAAGGGCAATCATCATCATTGTTCACCTCCTTTTAATTTCTCAACGATAACATGTGCACCTTCTACTTTCAAGATCTTCACCTTCTCTCCTTCCTGAATGATTGAATCATCGTTGGAATAGGCTCGCCACATATCACCATTGATCTTGACTAGACCTTTACCTTGTTCGTTGTCGATAGTTTCAATCACCGAGCCGATCTTTCCTATTATCTCATCTATGTGTATTTTACGAGGCTGTTCCTTGGTCAATTTCTTGGTCAAAGGTCGGGTCAGAATAACAAGAAGGCCAGAGACTACGATAAAACTTACAACTTGAATCAGTGTGCCAAAGGCAACACTAATCGCAGATGCTACAAATGCACCTATTCCAAACCAGAACAAGAAAAATGTTGGGGTGAGTATCTCTCCTATTATAAAGATCACACCCAAAATCAACCATACCACAAAGGGTTCCACTCGTATCACCCCTTTCAGAGCGTGAATATAACTTCTGGGTCCACATAGTTGATCTCAAAGCTCGTGGTTTCTTTTATGTTTCTCAAGTATCTATCAACCTTACCACTGTATCTGGATGAAATGTGATAGAGAATCAGTTTTTGAACATTAGCCTGACGTGCTATCTCGACAACTTCTTCAAGTGAAGCGTGTGCGTTCATCTTTCTATCACCGGTTTTAAGAAATGTGCATTCATGTAAGAGAATCTCACTGTCTTTTGCATCATTTGGATCGATACCAAACGTATCACCTGAAACAGTCAAAATCTTCTTTTCATAAATTTCTGTTATTTGGTCTGAGCCCAATTTCTTAGATAATCTACTTATTTCTTCCTGTGGAAAATCTTTGTACTCTTGTTTGAGCCTTCGCCGCGTTTCAATTACATTATACCCGAGACTGAAATCTTGGACTGTGTGTTTCACCTTGAAGGGCACTATATATCTTGAAAATCCACCTGCCTGTCTCAGAAAGATCTTTTCTTGGGTTGAAATTGGGCGAGCAACCAGATCAAATCTCAGATCGTCGTTCGCCTTCTTTATGAAATCCAACCATTCTTCAATTGCCGTGTTCCCTTTTGGATAATAAACTATCAATGGTTTTTCTCTATCACCCATGGAATTGTTTCGTGTGTTCACTATTGTCCACAGTCCAGATATATGATCGATGTGACCATGCGTTAAGAAGACATATTTGATGGCATAAATTCTGTTTGACATCGTTAAGGAAACGCCTTCACCAGCGTCAAAGAGAATTCTCTCCGGCGCATAATAGATCCACGTTGAATACAGAGCCTTAGAGTATATCTGAAGTATCAGTTCACTCACCCTTTCTCTTCGCCCAATATTTCAAGTTTTACGATGCCTTTGATACCCCCTGGCAGGTGCATTTCAATGTCATGCATTCCAATCTCTTTCAAGGGTTTCTCAAGATGGATCCATTTTTTGTCTATTTCCATATTCGCATTCTTCGAAAGGATCTCTGCCAAATTGACTGGTGTCAAAGCCCCAAAGAGCTTGCCGCCACCTCCGACCTTGACGTACACTTTGTGAACCTGGCGTTGCAGGGTTTTGAGTATTTGCTCACTCTTTTTTCTGGTGAGATCTTCTTTGTGAATCTTCATAGTTTTTTCGTTTTCGATTCTTTTTACCTCACCCTCCGTTGCTGGTTTCGCAAGTCCTCTAGGTATAAGGTAGTTCCTTGCGTACCCATCTTTGACCTCCTTGAATTCACCGCTCTTGCCCATGCCAGGAATATCTTTGAGCAAAATGACTTTCATTCTACGCTCCTCCTTTCATTTTCATTATATTCTAACACTGTGTCGAAAATTGATTTGACAGGAAGTTACAAGATTTTATGTCAAAATCGTTTTGCACAAGATCTAAATCTTTGGAAACACTGTTTTTTTACATTTTCCTGTGTTTTCGAACGGTCGTTGCCGATTACCTTGTTGATCATTGCTTTTCTGATCTTTGGGAAAATGAAGTTTGTACAGCATCAGGACTTTTCAACGTCGTAATCAGTCTCTGTGATTGTACCAGCGAAGAATGAAGGGATTAACCTGGATGGTAATTCAGCAAACAGGGCAGGAGATCTCCTCCTTTGTTATGTATTATGTGAGAATTTTTTGACAAGATGAGATTTGTATTTTCTTATCCTCGAAATCTTGATATCATAAGTTGGAAACGCTGGGGGCACTACAAAGGTTTTTCAAAGAAATACGACAAAATGTAAATCTTCTTGGATATACTTGATACAAGGAGGAATCAAATGGAATACGACGTGTATTTGAGAATCAAAAGGGAAGATGTTCACAAACTTGGTTATATTCTCGAAGTAGAGGACAATCTGGTGAATATGAGAAAGTACGAAAATGGTCTGCTGAGAATATTGGTCCCTGCAGATTTGTTGCAAGAACTTCTAGATTTTCTTGGATCAGTCAAAGAGCATATCAACTTTGAAATAGTGGAATTCAGAGAAAACGATGGGCGTATTTAGCATGATCTTACCAAGGGAGTTTGCCGAAGATTTAACCAGTATTGATATTGAAAGGTTTCTCAAGGATGGCAAAGATTATTTTATCTTCGATTTTGACAACACACTCGGTCTGTGGAGAGCTTCTTTTGTCGAGAAAACGTTCGAGTCTGTCTTGAAAAAAATATTGGATGCTAATGGAAAAATCCTCATAGCTTCCAATGGCAGACCGAGGCAGATTTCAATCCATGGCGTGAAAATAATATGGCGTGCAAGGAAACCATTAACCTACAAGATTAAAAGGATCCTCAGGTTGGAAGGTATCGATCCAAACAGAGTTGTAATGATAGGTGATCAGATTTTTACAGATGTTCTTGCTGGGAATCGGCTTGGAGTATATACTATCAAAGTAAAACCCTTGAGTGACAAAGAATTCATTGGAACTAGGATTCTAAGATTCTTTGAGAAAGTCATTTTAAAAATCGCTAGGTGATAGATATGAAATGTGAAGGTTGTGGTGCTCAAATTCAACATGAGGATGAAAAGAGACCTGGTTATATCCCCTTAGAGGTTTTTACAAAAAGGAAAGCAGAAGGAAAACAGATACTATGTCAGAGATGTTTTAGAGCAAGACATTATGGTAAATTAGAACCCCTTAAGGTTTCTAAAGATTTTGCACAGGAACTGTTAAGGATTGTTGATGATTTCGAGAGAGTAGTTTGGGTCCTTGATATAACAGACTTTGACGGAAGCTATGATCCATTTTTGGCCGAAACTTTGAAAAATAGCAAAAAGATAATTGTAGTGAACAAGATAGATCTTCTACCAAGGGCAGTGTCGGTTCAAGAGATAAGAGATTGGGTTCATAAGAGATTTGAAAATGAAAAGGTCGAAGGGATTTATCTTACAAGTACGGTTAGAATCTATGGTTTAAGAAAACTCGCGGTCCATTTGAGTAATTTTCACAAGGTTCTCTTTGTTGGGGCAACAAATGTGGGTAAGTCCTCTCTTGTTCATGCCTTAACTGGGGCTAATTTGAGTATCACTCCCTTTCCTGGTACCACGATTAGCTTGATAAAGGCAAAAATGGATAATACTTTTATATATGATACACCAGGAATAGTGACTGAACATAGAATTATAGATTTTCTACCGCCCAATTGTCAAAAAAAGATCACCGCACAGAAACACTTGAGCAGAATGACCTTTAAACCCGAGAAAGACAAGGTACTTTTCATCGGTGGAATGTGTCGTCTTGAATTTGATTTTGCCACAGAACTTTTACCGATCTTTCAGATATTTGCAAGTCAAGGTGTGAAATTTCATTTAACTGATCGTAAGAAGGCAGATGAACTGTGGAAGAGGCAGTACGGTAAACTCTTAGTCCCCCCTTGTAAACCAAAGGAGCCGTCTTTTGAATCTTTTGAGTGGCAGGAGCGAGAGTTTGATCTTGATATAGGTGAAGAGCTTGCTATGGCAGGACTTGGGTGGATTAGTGTTAGGAGAGGTCCATTCAAAATAAAGGTGAGTTTACCAAAACAGATTATGGTGAAAAAGAGGATAGCCCTTGTCAACCCCTATAGAGGAGGTATACGAGATGAATAAGAAGGAACCAGGCATTGTTGTTGGCGTGAGTAACAGACATGTACACCTCTCTAGAGAGGATCTGGATATTTTGTTTGGTAAAGGCTACGAACTAAAACCAATTAAAGATCTTGGACAACCTGGTCAATACGCCGCCGATGAAAAAGTAATCATAGTCGGTCCAAAAGGAGCGATCGAACAAGTTAGAGTTCTTGGACCCGTTAGAAATCAGACACAGATTGAAGTTTCCAGAACCGATGCCTTCAAACTTGGTTTAAATCCACCTGTAAGAGATTCTGGTGATATAGAGGGTACACCAGGTATAGTCATAGTAGGACCAAAAGGTACGGTTGTAAAAAACAAAGGAGTCATTCTCGCAAAGAGGCATATTCATATGCATACAAAAGATGCAGAGCACTATGGAGTTAAAGACAGGGATATTGTGAAAGTTATCTGTGAAAAAGATGGGCGAAGACTTATTTTTGATGATGTTCTCATTAGAGTCAGTGAGAAATTTGCATTGGAGTTCCATGTTGATACAGATGAAGCGAATGCTTCTTTGTTGAACAACGGTGATCTTGTGTGGATAATCTTGTGAAAGTGATTTATCAAGGAATGGTGTATGATTTTGAAAAATCTTTGACAGTGAGAGAGGTTTTGAAAAAACTAAATCTGAACCCAGAGGAACACGTAGTTGTTGTCGATGGACAGGTTTATACAGAGGACAGGGTGATCAAAAAAGGTTCAGAGGTTGTCATACATAAAGTCACTTCTGCTGGATAGTGGGTGATATGGTGATAAGTCCCGAGGTACTGGCATGCAAGGAGGAACTAATAGATCTGAGAAGGGAATTTCACATGTATCCAGAGGTTGGATTTGAGCTTTACAGGACTTCACAGAAAGTACAGGAGTATCTCGAAAGTCTTGGGCTCGAAATCAAGCGAATAGCGAAGACAGGTGTTGTGGGACTTTTGAAAGGTTCAAAGCCTGGAAGGACTGTTATGCTTCGTGCCGACATGGATGCTTTGAATCTACAGGAATTGAACGATGTACCTTACAGATCGAGGTTGGATGGATTCATGCATGGTTGTGGGCATGATGGCCACACAGCCATGCTTTTGGTTGCTGCGAAAATTCTGAAAAACCATCGCGATAAATTGTGTGGTAACGTAAAGTTTGTTTTTCAACCTTCGGAGGAAAAGTTTCCTCCAGGTGGAGCCATACCAATGATTCAAGAGGGAGTTTTAGAAGATCCCCATGTTGATTATGCTTTTGGAATTCACTTGTGGAACTCTCTTGAATGTGGGCAAATCGGTTTAAGACCGGGTGCTATGATGGCCGCAGCCGATGAGTTTAGAATAACTCTGAAGGGCAAAGGTGGGCATGGTGCTCTGCCTCACCAATGTAAAGATCCAATAGTCGGAGCGGCTCAACTGATCTTGGCTCTGCAGACAGTTGTGAGCCGCAAGATAGATCCATTGCAAAATGCTGTATTAAGCATTGGAAAGGTTCAATCAGGTAGCGCTTTCAATATCATACCCGAATACGCTACCATAGAAGGTACTACGAGATCACTCGACGAAACGGTGAGACAAACTATCAAGCAGGAGATACAGCGTATCACTCATGGAGTAGCTATTGCAAACGATCTTGATTTTGAAATCGAGCATAAGGAAGGTACGGCTGTTCTCCAAAACGATGAGAGTTTGAGTGAGATTGTTATCGAAGTGGCTAAAGAGGTAGTTGGAGAAGGAAATGTAATCCTTGTACCCCCAACTATGGGGGGTGAAGATATGTCTTTCTTTCTGCAAAAGGTACCCGGTGTCTTTTACTTGGTAGGGTCTGCTAACACAAAAAGAGGAATAAACAAGCCTCATCATTCACCTTATTTTGATATAGATGAGGAATCTCTTCTGATAGGTGTACAGATGCATGTCGAACTGGTTCTCAGATTCTTGAGGAGGCAAGATGGTAGTTTTTCAAAAAATAGTTGAATCCTTTTTATTACCACCTGGACTCTTCGTAACATTATTTGTCCTTTTGGGTATCCTTTGGTACAAGAAGGCCAAAGGAAAAGCTTTATTAATGTTTCTTTTAGCTGCTGTATTTTACTTTTTGAGTAGTTTTATTGGAGTCTATTTGCTTTTATATCCGCTTGAAAGGGCTTACAGTTGCATTGATTGTCAAGATATCGAAGCGGTTGTTGTACTGGGTGGAGGAGTTGTGAAAACTCCTGATGGCTATCAACTGTCAATTTA
>JBKBIU010000280.1:0-2179 GCA_046294065.1 Pseudothermotoga sp. | reverse complement strand
CGTCTTTATGCGTACCCTGTATCTCTTAGGTGTCTGATTACTCAAAAGCTCTTCCAATCTTTTGTGTAAAAGTTCTTTTGCCTTTTCTGAATCTTTGTCTTTGTCCATCCTTTCTTTGTATTGGGCTAATGCAAAACCGATGTTAGGAATGAATCTTTCTTGGAACTTTCTCTTTCCATCGACGATTATGTAATCTATATAGCCATTTTCGACAAGTTCATAAAACTCATCATAGCTGAGATCTCTTATCTTCTCTTTTGCCCTTTTGAGTGCTTCATCTTCTTCAAATGGGTAGTTCTCTAAGATCATATTGATTCTTTCCTTTTCATAGAGTAGCCTTTTTTCTTGAATCTGAGTTATTCTTTGGTCGTTCAACCATTTGTCAATCAGTCTAAGTGCCAGAGTGAAATTTCCTACTTTCTCTTCCCTTTGAATATCTTCAGGAAGACCACACATCAAAAAATCCACTTTATCACCCCTTCTTATTGTATCAATTTAGCAAGTCTTTCTTGCCGTTAAATCTTACTTTTTAGGCATGGGAATTCGAAGACGTGGTACAATATAGAACAAAAGGGGGTGTTAAGGAACCGCAGAAGTGCTTTTCGTTGTAACAATGGACTTCATTCTACCAGCCACTTTGACACAAGTGAAGGTACTGGCAGCACAGGAGAACAGTACAAAAATTCCAAATGTTGTAAGTGGCAAACCCGACTTTGTAGATAAGGTTTACATACTTGCGTTGGAAGGTAAAACACAGGATTCAACGATCACTTCCTTTAGTTTGCCAATGATAACTGTTGGAGGAAAAGGATATTTCTACACTGTGTTTATAGAAACAACCGGTTCAAGTACCAGTGTAGAGTGCTATCCTTATCCAACGTTATTTTTAGAGCCATGAGATAAGCTGTGGAGTAGCCCCCGCAAAGGGGGCTTTGATTTATTTTTGCGATATAGGGCAAGAAAGGTAGATAAGTACCAATGTATGACTTTAAAGGCGATTCACGATTGGAGTTTCTGTCAATCTTCTTTTTTATATGACTAAGAACTCCTTATTTTCTGTGCTACAAAGGTAGATCCTGATGTTATATAATATTGTGGTCAAAGTTGGCTAACTCCTTTTGACAAAGACTCTTGGGGGGATTGTTATGAAAAGGAACTTGGCAGCCTTGATCTTAGTTTTTGCCGTTTTTGTCTTTGCATCCTTTGAACAAGAAATGAACGAACAGTTTTACCAAGCAAGAAGAGATAGAGATGTGGCGAAAATTCAAGAGATAATCAGAACGATTGAGTCTCACGGTGACTTGAAAAGTAATGCATTTTTGCTCACTATATTGGCTGATTGTTATTTGGAGTATGGGGATTGGGGCGTTTCGAAGGAATTGAAGGAGAAGACTCTCGAGCAAGCAAGAAAATATGCGGAAGAGGCCGTAAAATTAGACAGCAACAACGGAAGGGCGCACTATATAGCAGGTGCATCTATCGGGAGACTTGCTCAATACAAAGGCATAATTCAAAGTCTGTTCATGCTTGGTGATTTCGACAAATACATAAACAAAGCCATATCTCTTCTAAATGAGAACGATGAAGAACAAAGGCTCTATAAAACCTTTGCCTTGATCGCTTCGGGCATGAGGTACAGAGATGTTCCATGGCCTCTGAACGATTACAAAAAATCTGAAGAACTACTCTTATCTGCTGCTCAGCTGACTCCAAATTATTCCAATATCTATCTTGAGCTGGGATCTCTCTATGCAAAAACAGGTAAAAAAGATAAAGCAAGAGAGATGTTTCAAAAGGTTATTGAAAGTGAACCTCATCCATTGTTGATCGGTGCGCATCAAAACGCAATCAAGACAGCTCAAGAAGAATTGGAAAAAATAAAATGAAGCAAAAACCCACACCTCTTTGTAAAAACAACTACAGGGCAAGAAAGGTTTTTCAATTAACGAAAAGCCGCCTATTGTGAATCAAAAACTAAATGAGTAGGTATTTTATGTGAGAATGACCAAAGTTACAAACTCATTCTCCTGTGAATTTATTATGATAGGGGGGTTTTCTACCCCCCCCTCTCTGTAAAAAACTCATTACCACTCAACGCTTAGATTCATATTATCAACACGAGCCTCAAAGTCCCACCCACTACCAAAAACTCTTATTTGCTTTATGTAAGGATAATCTT
>JBKBIU010000279.1:0-2185 GCA_046294065.1 Pseudothermotoga sp. | reverse complement strand
CTTTCGTTCTTAAGTAGCTTAGTGCATTTAAACCTGTCACTGCTTCTATGCGCCTTGTGCCAGCAGAGATAGCCGATTCGGAGATTATCTTGAACAAGCCTATGTTTCCAGTGTTCTTTACATGAGTCCCACCACACAATTCCTCGCTGAAACTGGGTACTGTCACAACCCTGACTACATCACCATATTTCTCTCCGAACAAAGCAATTGCCCCTTCTGATACAGCTTCTCTGTAGGATTTTTCTTGTACAAGGACAGGTAATGCTTCAAAAATTACACTGTTGACAAGGTTTTCTATTTGTTCAATTTCACCTTGTGTTAATGCCTGATAATGAGTAAAATCGAACCTGAGTCTGTCTGATGCAACGAGTGAACCTGACTGTTTTACATGATCTCCAAGAATCTTTCTCAAAGCGGCGTGCAAAAGGTGTGTTGCAGTATGATTTCTTGCCGTAGCATCTCTCTTTTCTTTATCGACTTGAAGTCTTACTCTCATTCCTTGATCCAGTTTTCCACTTTCAACTTTAATCACATGAGCAATTATACCTTCGATAGGAACATAAACATGTTCAACGGTGGCTGAACCGTTGTCCCAGAAAACCTTACCTGTGTCGGATAGCTGTCCTCCTCGCTCAGCGTAGAAACAAGTTTTGTCAAAAACAACCTCCAATTTCGAGTCTTGTTTCTTTGTATAAACTACAGTCGCATCACAGGTGAGAGTTTCATATCCAACAAAGATCGTTTTGACTGTCTTTGCGAGTTTATCATAATCCTGCGAAGATTTAGCGAATTCAACATCAACCCTTGCACTCCTTGCTTTTTCCCTTTGCAGTTCCATGAGCCTTTCAAATTCATCTAAATCAACTTCAAGACCATGCTCTTTAGCAACATCAACCACTATGTCTGGTGGGAAGCCATATGTGTCATACAGTTTAAAAACATCCTCACCACCAATCTTTTTATGTGATTTAGCAATGATCTCGTTGAGCATTTCATTGCCTTGGGTTATTGTCTTAAAAAATCTTTCTTCTTCTGCTTGGGTAACCTCAAGAATCAATATTTTTCTTTCAACAAGTTCTGGATAAACCTTTCCCATTCTTTCTATGACCGCATCATTGATGAGATGAAGGAACGGTTTCTTGGCACCAAGCAATACGCCGTGTCTGACTGCTCTTCTTAGTATCCTTCTAAGTACATACCCACGTTCTTCGTTGGATGGAAAGACACCATCAGCTATCAAAAAACTGACAGCTCTCGAGTGATCTGCAATAACCCTTATAGATATGTCCCTTGAATCAACTTGCTTGTACTTTACATTCAAAACATTCTCTATACGGTTTATTATCGGTGTGAAGAGATCTGTTTCAAAGTTTCCGACTACTTTTTGAATTACAGAAGCGATTCTTTCTAAACCAGCGCCAGTATCTATATTCTTTTTCGGGAGAGGACTGAGATTTCCATTTTCATCTTGATTGAACTCCGTGAAGACCAAGTTCCATATTTCCAAAAAGCGTTTGTCTGAATTGGCTGGAGTACACTCTCCATCTTTGGGACAATCGTCCAAGACACCAGTATCATAATGAATCTCTGAACATGGACCACACGGACCTGTTGGGCCCGCAGGGCCCCAGAAATTCGTATCCTTACCCATACGAACTATTTTCTTTTCAGGGACTCCAACTGAATCTCTCCATATTTTAAGAGCCTCTTCATCATCCTTATATATTGTGACCCATAACTTTTCTTCAGGAAGATTAAGAACCTTGGTAACAAACTCCCATGCCCAGGTAATCGCTTCCTTTTTGAAATAATCTCCAAAAGAGAAATTGCCAAGCATCTCGAAAAAGGTTTGATGCCTTGGTGTTCTTCCTACATTATCTATGTCATTTGTTCTCAAACATTTCTGACAGGTAGCGATTCTTGTGTACACAGGTTCAACCTTGCCCCAAAAGATTGGTTTAAAGGGTACCATACCCGCGACGGTGAATAAGAGCTGTGGGTCATTTGGTATCAAAGATGCGCTTGGCAATACCTTATGACCCTTAGATTCAAAAAATTTCAAGAATTCTTCTCTCAGTTCATCACCAGTCATCTCTTGACCTCCTCATAAGACACCGATTGAGAATAGAAAATACGTCACAGGGGTCACAAAGAGCAGTCCATCGATCCTATCTAACATACCACC